>WLPB01000153.1 GCA_009698975.1 Actinomycetota bacterium
CGAGTCAACACATCTCCAGCAACGGTTGTGTAGGCATGCCCGATATGAGGAGCATCGTTGACGTAGTAAATCGGAGTCGTCAGATAGAAAGACTTCATGGGGCAATCTTAATTGGACTTATTGCCCTCAACTACCGCGGCATAGACGAGCTTCTTCGGTAATTCGAGCTCTTGCGCGACCGTTGCGATAGCTGCCTTGCGATCCATTCCGGCAGCTTCAAATTCTCGGACTCGAGCTAACAATTGCTCATTGGTCTTCGCCTCATTACCCGCCTCGACTCCAGCAAATACCAGGGTAATCTCGCCGAGAACTTCATTATTTGTTGCCCACTCAATTAAATCGTCGAGAGTTCCACGAATCGTTTCTTCGTACCTCTTTGTCATTTCGCGGCAAATTGCGCCACGGCGGTCAGATCCCAGAATTGACTGAGCGTCGGTAAGTGATTCGAGTAAACGATGGGGTGCCTCAAAGAGAACAATGGTGCGCTCTTCAAATCTAAGCGCTTCAAAGAATGCTAAACGAGCTCCAGATGTGCGAGGTGCGAATCCTTCAAAGGTAAATCGATCTGTGGGAAGACCAGAGAGTGCAATCGCCATGGTTGGTGCACTGGGTCCAGGAATAACATGTACTTCAATATTTGCAGCAATTGCATCGCGCATCAGACGAAAGCCTGGATCACTAATTGTTGGCATTCCGGCATCAGAGAGGACGAGCACATTTACCCCTTGGGCGAGCTGCTTGAGAAGTTCCTCGGTCCGATCGCTCTCATTACCCTCGAAGAAAGAGAGAACTCGCGCAGTAAATCGGGCTTCAATGTCGGAAGCTAATCTATGGAAGCGTCGTGAATCCTCGGCAGCAATTATCTGTGCGCTCTCGATGGCTGCCTTGAGGCGAGGGCTCGCATCGAGTGGATTCCCAAGAGGAGTCGCTGCGAGTGTGAGTGCCATACGCGTATCTTCGCATATTCTTTAACCATGGTCGCCGCAATCGCTCCGCTACTTATTGCAGCGCTCTCATTGGTTCTCAGACTTTTCGATATCGCTTCGATTAAGACGCTTATCTTCGACGAAGTTTATTACGTTGATGGAGCACGGGATTTGTTGGCCTATGGAGTCGAAGTTGATCAGGCGAACCCTGAATTTATAGTTCATCCACCTATCGGTAAATGGATGATTGCAAGTGGCATCAAAGTATTTGGTGATAATCCCCTTGGTTGGAGAGTTGCGACAGCAGTTGTAGGCACTTTAATGATTCTGCTTATTGCACTCATTGCTCACAAGTTGTTCTACTCACCTCTTCTTACTGGTCTTGCAAGTGCGCTGATGGCACTTGATGGGATGACCCTTGTTCATTCACGCACAGCGATGCTCGATAACTTCCTTGCATTCTTTATTCTTATTGCAACCTACTTCTTTATCTCGCGGTTGTATATGTGGTCCGGCCTCTTTCTCGGATTGGCTCTGGCAACAAAATGGAGCGCTGCATACTTCATCGCACTCTTTGGTGTAATTGCTCTCTACCGCGTCTTTAACCACTACTCGGGGCGAGATTTAATAATTCCCACTCTTCGTAGAGCGATTGCATTTGCTGTTATCCCTTTCTCCACCTACCTCGTTTCATGGTCAGGTTGGTTCGCCTCAGATCGTGGATGGGGTCGCGATCACTCGAACAATCCGATCACATCTTTCATTTATTACCACAGTCAAATTCTTAATTTTCATACCAACCTCACTGATAAACATGATTACCAGGCAAATCCATGGTCTTGGTTAATTCTTGGTCGTCCAACAAGTTTCTTCTATGAATCGCCGAAGAACTGCGGCGCAGATTCCTGTTCGCAAGAAGTGATAGCTCTCGGTACCCCGCTCCTATGGTGGCTTGCAACAATCGCTCTTGCTATCGTGATTGGGTTTTGGATTCGCTCGCTTGTTCTGCGCCAGCGAGACCCTGCTGCTTCAATAATTGTTGCAGGTATGGCCGCCGGGTATCTTCCTTGGTTCTTTATGCAGCACCGAACGGTCTTTAGCTTCTACTCAATTGTTTTTGAGCCATTCTTAATTCTGGCTTTGGTTTACTGTGCCAAACTATTTCTACAGGTACAAGGCAAAAAAAGCGATCGAGCGTATCTCTATGCTCAAATGACTATCGGCACGATCGTGATTCTCATCGCAATTAACTTTATCTACTTCTTACCGCTCTATCTCGGTCTTTCAATTCCATATAGCGACTGGATCGCACACATGTGGTTGAAGAGCTGGATCTAGTCAGTTAGCCATTGACTGCGCGGTTAGCGCGAAGGCGTGCAACTGCTTCATCTGCAAGTTGTTGATCAAAGATTTCATCACGGCTGGGAGCGGCTGCAGCAAGTGCGGCACGTTCTAGTTGCTCTTGTTCTTCGCTCCAACGACCTGGTTCAGTAAGGTCAATAGTGCGCTTAGGGGTGATTGCTTTCGCTGCATTGACATAGGTAGGCAGCGGCACTTCATTTGGCTTCCACTCAGCGCGAGCGGCAGCAGTTCCCTTTGGCAAAATAGTTACGCCACTTACTTCGCGTTCTGCAAATGGAATCCAATGTTCTGTCGAACCCTTAGGGGTGATGACTTCGCTGAGATTGGTATGCGAAACACCTTCGGTACGACGATGAATCTGATCCATGCGGCGATGCTGAATAGCGCTCATGTTCTCTTGGCGTCGCACAAATGCGATGTAGACAATCAACGCTGAAACTGGAAGAAGAATGGAAGTAATTGCGAGAGTTTGCATAGTTGCACCTACCAATGTGGCGACAAGTGAGATGAAAATTATTGAGAAGATAATTCTGCGACGCATAAGTTGTTGAGCAACACGAGCGACCTGATCAACATCGGTGTAGATAACTCCAGTACCGACTCGTGCTCCTGGAGTATTTCCTGCAACTACCCGAAGTGCGCTCTTATATCTCTCGACATGTTTACCGGAGAATTCATTTTTATTATGGACCCAGCGCGGCAGAAAATAGGCAACCCACATGCCAATAATCGCCAGATAGATAAGACCGGAAGCCATAGTGAGCTTAGGTTAATAGGGATGCCGTGAAACTCTTGGGATTTAGAAGGGGTTTATTTCACTAATTCATTGTTCTTCACAAAGCATTTGTGGTCACGCCACTGCCCTGAGATATGAAGAAATGCAGCTCGATCACCTTCGTAGTAATAGCCCGCTTTGAGAGCTACCCGGCATGACGCTTCATTTTCCGGTCGCACATTTATCTCTAATCGATGGAGGCCAAGTCGTTCAAAGGCAAAGCGGGTCAATGTATTTACCGCATCAGTGGTTAATCCGCGATTGGCGTAATTGCGGTCAATCCAATATCCAATATGGCCC
>WLPB01000154.1 GCA_009698975.1 Actinomycetota bacterium
CGAGCTGTGGATAAGAAAGTGACAACCTACGAGGCATTCGTTGATACTCTTTACGCAGTCAGTGAACTGCAAAATGGCGAAAACCCGCAGAGCAATCTGCGGGTTTTCTCTTTCTGTCGCCCATCGCGGATACTCTTTGCATATGAGTTGGTTCACCGAGTTCAAGGCAAAGCGCGCCGCTAAGGCTGCAGCACGATCCTTCAAACGCGACCACGAAATCTGGCAAGACGATTTCCAGACCCTCGAGAAGTTAATCGCAGTCATCACCGCCGCCAGCAAAGGCGAAGACTCAGTCCCCAACACCTTGATGCAAGCTAAAGGCGAGCACACACTCTGGTCAGGCACCGCCGTCTTTCACGAGACTGGTCGCACGCCATCTCGCTACCAAGGTGGATCTCATGGTGTCAGCGTCCCTGTTGTCGCCGGCATTAGATTTCGAGTCGGCGCAATGAGTGGCCAAGTAATTCCTGGCATCGAGATGCAAATGGATAAAGATCAAGGCGTAGTGATGCTCACCAATGAACGTCTTATCTTTACTGGACCACTGAAAACCCAACAATGGGATTTCGATAAGGTCTTAATGCTCTCAACATCCCCCGATCAATCTGATTACTTCATCAGCGTCTCTAACCGCGATAAAACATCAGGTGTCCGCTTTGATCCTGTTACTGGGCGCGAGTTCAATCGCTTCTTGGGTTCTGCAACTGCTGTTCACGAATCAGGGTATGAAGAAGTTCTGAAAGAGCTCAATTCAATGCGCACGGCAGCTCTCGCAAATAAGCCAGCTTTATAAATCTTTGCTCCTGCTTTCACTCATTCCCACAAATAAGTCTGATCCCTGGTATTCAAAGCTCTCACCCAGCCCATGAATCCAGGTGGCGTATTGAAAAGAAGCTTGCTCTTCAATCTCGCATCCAAAGAGTCGCATTGACTTCCAGCACTTATAAAGTCTGATGGGCCACTGTGCCCAAGCCTGATCCTCGGATGCACCAGAGATTGGCGTATTCGTCTTGTAATCCCAACCCCACGACAGAAGGAGAAGATGCGCACCTTCTGCCAAATCGCTCAAAAAGTCTTGATCATTCTTTAACTTCGCAAGAGTCTCTTCGCTGATGGAATATGCAAATCCATAACTACTTGGCGCAGATATCGGAAATGCCCACCAGTCATAGTGACTTCCATGAAACATGCGCCAATTAGCCGTACTCACCCAATTACGAAAGTTTTTGAGTTGAAGGAAGTGCGCTTCCTTGAGCTTTTCAATACCAACAAAATCAGCATGATCTCTAGGCAATATTTCCGCGCTAGTCATTTGCGCTCATTGACCTAATCAAGATACTTAGCTGCGGAGCTCTGCATTCCTCGCCGCATATAGAGATAGATCTCTTCATCATCGGTAGGTTCATACTTGAGTTTCGTAAGATAGTTAATGCAGTTTTCTTCGCCACGTTCTCTTCCTTGGTAGAGCCAGGTTCTCAAGTTAAAGTGCAATCTCAAGGCCTCTGCATCACTACATTCGCCAGCAGCTCGGTCGTATTCCCTGGCCAGCAAAGCATTTTCCCAGATTGCCGCGTTGGTTTTTTCTTCCTTGTGACTTAAATCCACCTTACCGAATCTAAATTGAGCTTTGAGTAGATCCCAATCAGGATTGAGAATTTCATCTTTTTCAATGAGGGCTCCAGCCCCTTCAAGGACGACCACAATTGCTCTAGGAATAAATGGTGGGAAAGGATTCGCTCCCGGATTCACACCAGGTTCATCCTGAGCCATGTGCTCAAAAGTCTTTCCGGAAATACGTGCGATCCTTGCAGCGCTCTCCTCAGAGATTCCTTGGGTTCTTGATAAACGCGCAGCAATTCCGTCAACTGAGGCATCTATCTCTTCACAGTAGGCAATGCACTTATAGTTGCCATCCAATATCCCGGGAAAATCCACAACTGCTTCCTGGGGATTGGAACTGAACGAGCCGTTGCCAATCAGCAAAGTTCTATCTACCGCTATAGTGCCAATTCCCAATGCAAGAGAGTCCGCAAATTGAGAAGCGAGCTCAAAGGGAAAATCTGGAAGAGTCTCTGCAGCAATCGCTTCTCGAAGATAGGTTGCTATTTGGTATTGATAGTCAAAGATAGCAACCAAACCAATTTTCATATCTCTTTGTCCAGGGGCATCCGGCAACAACACGATTTCAAAAGCGGCAAAAATTCCATCGCCATCTCCTGAAGGGAAATTCACCGCGCTTAAACCTGATCCTCTGCCACATATCAAACAAGTAAATTGTCCAAGAGTTTCAATATGGCAATCACACGAATCGAAGTAACTGTTGCTTACAGTGAATCTGCCATTCTCAGTGTTAAAAAAACCTTGAGGCCGTAGTTCAATGTTCTTCTGTTTTAATGTTTGTAGAAGTCGACCAAATGTCATTGCTTTTCCCTTTCAGGATCTTTTAGCGGGCAAGCCAAGAATGCTTCTTAAGATACTTCTTTGCCTGCGCTGGATTGACCATGTAAAGGTATGCCCAATATCCCTGAGCAACCGCTAGCGCATTCTTACCAAGCTCTTCAGTAACTGGCTCTTGCCCCTTCGTTTCAATGTTATGGAACAAGGCACGCATCTTCTTAATTGTTGCTTTAGGGATTCTCACATCATCACCAACTACCAAGCCAGTCACAGTCTGGCGGCGAGGCGAACGCATGATGCGGGTCTTCTCGCCCTTTATCTCGAACTTTTCATCTTTTGCAATATGGCCAACAGCTGCGATCAAATGTCCAATGTGTGAATCTTCGTTATTGGTTGAGAAGGTGAGGTCATCGGCGTAACGGGTGTAGCTCCAGTCACCCGCTAACGTCTTGGCATACCCGGCTAGGCGAGAGTCCAATCTCGAAGCAATCAGATTTGCTAACGCAGGAGAGGTGCATGCGCCCTGAGGCAAACTACGAGGTCCAACTGCGACAATTTGAGCGCGTCCCTTGATTGTCACTCGCACTCTTGGTGAATCCGTACATAAGAGAGCTAAGACGGTCGATACTCCAGGGTTGTATCCCAAATATTCAAAATACCCTCGTACGCGATTAAAGGTGATGGATGGGAAGAAATCCTTAACATCTAACTTGATGATTATCTTCTTCTTCACATGCTGGTTAGCATTATCAACAATTGACTTCTTTGGGCGATAAGCAAAGCAGTATTCAGAAGGCGTAAGTTTTGCGAGAAGATTTAAATTTATCCAGCTTTGGGCCACG
>WLPB01000155.1 GCA_009698975.1 Actinomycetota bacterium
ACAGAGTGAATTGCACCAATTCGCGCACATGCCAACATTGCAACCGCAGCTTCGGGAATAAGCGGCATATAAATTGCGACGCGATCACCGGCAACGATTCCAATTTTTGTAAGTGCGTGTGCAGCCTTACTGACATCAGTGAGTAGCTGTGCATATGAAATTGATTTGGTATCGCCGGGCTCGCCTTCAAAGTGAAATGCGATACGACCACCGTGGCCTTGCGCCACATGACGATCCAGAGCATTAACCGAAGCATTTAACTTTCCCCCGACAAACCACTTGGCGTAAGGAGCTTCCCATTCGAGAGTTTTATCCCAACGCTTATGCCAATCCAGGGCGTCGGCAGCCTGATCCCAGAAGGCGAGGCGATCGCGGTCGGCTTGAGCGTAGATATCTGGTTGGGCGTTAGCGGCTGCGGCAAAATCAGGCGAGGGGGCGAAGCTGCGCTTCTCAGAGGAGAGATTTTCAAGAGATTCGTGGCCTGTTTCGCTATTCATAATAGGCAGATTACAAGGAAGGGGGCTGGCTGACTACCCTTTTCTATCCACAACCCCTCGGATTGCTCCCGCGGTAGCGGCCGGCGCCAAGGCACTATCCCGCCATGACTCTCATTACCTTTCTCTCGTATCTCCTCAAATTCTTCAGCAATCCAGCCCTCATTAGCGCTCTAATCCAGCTCATTCAACGATTACTCCATAAATAGCGGGGAGGCGATTTTCCCTTACACGGGGTTAGGTGGTTGGATTAGCCGTAAGCCAGTACTAGAGCCAAAGGCGCCTCCAGTTTAGGGTTTACACCCTTCGATCTACTCTTGGAGTCAAAATGCCAATTGCAACCCCTGAAATCTATGCAGCTATGTTGGATCGCGCTAAGGCAGGAAAGTTCGCCTATCCAGCAATCAACGTCTCTTCATCCCAGACAATTATTGGTGCAATTCGGGGCTTCGCAGAAGCGCAATCTGATGGACTCATCCAGTTTTCATGGGGTGGAGCAGAGTACGCATCGGGTTCAACGGTAAAGGATCAAGTTGCTGGTGCAGTTGCGCTCGCAGAGTTCGCACACGTTGTTGCAAAGAATTACAACGTCAATATTGGTATTCACACTGACCACTGCCCAAAAGAGAAGCTAGATACATTTATGCGCCCACTTCTCGAAATCGGCGCGCAGCGCATAAAGGATGGCAAGGCTCCACTCTTTAACTCACATATGTGGGATGGCTCAGCTGTCGATATGAAAGAGAACATGATTATTGCAAAGGAACTTCTCGCAAAGTCTGTTGCCGCAAATACAATTCTTGAAATTGAAATCGGCGTTGTCGGCGGAGAAGAAGATGGCGTCGAAGCAAAGCACGATGCAAAGCTCTACTCAACTCCAGAAGATGCTTTGATGACAATCGAAGCCCTTGGCGATGGTTCTAATGGCCGCTATATGGTTGCAGCAACATTCGGAAATGTGCACGGCGTCTACAAGCCTGGCAATGTTGTTCTCCAACCAAAGATTCTAGATGGTCTTCAGGATGCAGTAGCTGCAAAGCTTGGACTCCCAGAAGGAAGTAAGCCAATGGATCTCGTCTTCCATGGTGGCTCTGGTTCACTGCTTTCAGAGATCCGCGATTCACTAGATTACGGCGTAATCAAGATGAATATCGATACCGATACACAGTATGCGTTTACTCGCCCAGTTGTAGATCACATGATGAAGAATTACGACGGCGTCCTCAAGATTGATGGCGAAATCGGAAATAAGAAGGCATATGACCCACGTGCGTGGGGCAAGGCTGCCGAAGCAGGAATTGCTGCTCGCGTAGTTATTGCTTGCGAAGATTTACGTTCAACCGGCACATCACTTCTTAAGTAATTAATTTCACCTACGAGTCGAAAGGGCTTTATCAATGCCTGCATTAGTTCTACTGGGAGCGCAGTGGGGTGATGAGGGCAAGGGTAAAGCTACCGACTTGCTCGGCGATCGCGTCGATTATGTAGTCCGTTATCAAGGCGGCAACAATGCAGGACATACCGTCGTTATCGGGGACCAGAAGTATGCGCTCCACTTACTTCCTTCCGGCATTCTTTCACCGAACGTTGTTCCGGTAATCGGAAATGGTGTTGTGATTGATCCTGCAGTTCTGCTACAAGAAATTGCTGGACTCACTGAACGTGGAATTGATTGCAGCAAGTTAGTAATTTCTACTAATGCTCACTTAATCACGCCTTACCACCGCACCATCGATAAGGTCTCTGAGCGTTTCTTAGGTAAATCAAAGATTGGTACAACCGGTCGCGGAATCGGTCCAGCCTATGCCGATAAAATTAATCGTATTGGTATCCGAGTTCAGGACCTCTTCGATGAATCTATCTTGCGTCAAAAACTTGAAGGCGCTCTTCGCGATAAGAACCAGATTCTTATCAAAGTCTTTAACCGAAAAGAGATGAGCGTTAATGAAGTGCTCACTGAGTACCTTGGCTACGCTGAAATTCTACGGCCATATGTTGCAGATACAGTTTTGCTCTTGGACCAGGCTCTTAAAGCTGGAAAGCGAGTTCTACTTGAAGGTTCACAGGGAACTTTGCTCGATGTAGATCACGGAACATATCCATTCGTAACTTCATCCAACCCAACAGCTGGTGGAGCTTGCACAGGATCTGGAATCGGCCCAACAAAGATTGAACGTGTAATTGGAATTGTTAAGGCCTACACGACTCGCGTTGGCTCTGGCCCATTCCCAACTGAACTCTTTGATGCAGATGGTGAAGCGCTTCGCACGATTGGTGGTGAGGTCGGAGTTACTACTGGTCGCGCCCGTCGCTGTGGTTGGTATGACGCACCGATTGCACGTTATGCGGTGCGCGTTAATGGCTTAACCGATTTCTTCCTCACAAAACTCGATGTTTTAACGGGCTGGGAGCAGATTCCAGTCTGTGTGGCATATGAAATTGATGGCAAGCGAGTAGAAGAGCTACCGTCTTCTCAGACAGATTTCCATCATGCAAAACCAATTTATGAATATCTTCCAGGATGGACTGAAGATATAACGGGCGCACGCAAACTCTCAGATTTGCCGAAGAATGCCCAGGATTACATCTCCTTCCTCGAGAAAATCTCAGGCGCACCAATGAGTGCGATTGGCGTAGGTCCCGGGCGCGATCAAACAATCGTCGTAAAGGATTTCATCTAAACCATGAAAATCCTCCTAGTCGGAAGCGGCGGTCGCGAACACGCACTCGCACTAGGACTAGAG
>WLPB01000156.1 GCA_009698975.1 Actinomycetota bacterium
CTGGTCAAGGGATCGAACCAGTGCGCGTTATCAGAGATGAAATCAAAGCGCGTGTTGAAACCCTTTTGGGCGAGATTCTCTAAATTCACCCCCGATTTACGCCTAAATTTCCCAAAAAACCAAGAAATTTTCGCGAATTACTCGCAAGTAACCGAGATTTTATGACCATTCAGGTTCACAATTATGCCATCGAAGGTCAATGGTGCCCTGGGCTTCCCTCTTGACCTTTCGGTCTTACGGACCAAACGGTCCGCACTGATGAACAGTCACGAAAGGCTCAGGATATGCCAGTAGAAGGAATGATCGAACTTAGCTCGAACCAGTGGAATGCCGTTTATGCGGTCTTCTCACTCGGATTAGTTTCAATGCTTGCAACAACTGTCTATACCCTCGTTTCACAGGGTCGCGTTCTTGCGAAGTACCGCACAGCACTAGTGATGTCATCAATGGTGACATTCATTGCGGCGTACCACTACTTCCGTATTTTCAACTCATTCACAGAGGCATCACATAATGCTGAAGGTGTAATGACTAAGACAATCAACGTTACTGGAGATCCAGGAGCATTCAACGAGGCATATCGTTATGTAGATTGGCTTCTTACTGTTCCACTACTTCTCGTTGAGGTAATTGCTGTACTTGGACTTGCAGCAGCAATTTCTAAGTCATTAATCATGCGACTTGTTCCTGCAGCAGCAGCAATGATCATCCTTGGTTACCCAGGAGAAATCTCAACAAAGAGCGGCGACCAGATGCTCTACGGTATCCTCTCAACAATTCCATTCCTCTACATCCTCTACGTTCTCTTCGTAGAGCTTGGTAAGTCACTTGATCGCCAGCCAGAAGGTGTTGCAGCAACAGTGAAGCGTCTTCGTCTTCTCTTGATCGCAACATGGGGCGTATACCCAATCTCATACATCTTGGGAATGGGCAACGATACTGCTAGCGCAGAATCTTTCGTTGGCGTACAGATCGGTTACACAATTGCAGACATTCTTGCTAAGTGCGTCTTCGGACTCACAATCTTCAAGATTGCTCGCATGAAGTCACATGCTGAAGGCATGGCAGCTGATCACTAATTAAGTCAGTTAAAGTAGCGAGGGCGCCGGGAAACCGGCGCCCTTTGCTATTACCCTTATCCCCATGACATCACCACGCATTAATAATTTTCGAATGGGCTCATACGCTGCCCTGGCTGTTGGCCTGATTAATCTTCGATATCAGACAGGTGAAACAGGGAACTTATCAAAGAGCCTCGTTCTTGTAATACCTGGCGCAGCGTTACTCCTTCTCTCATTAACTGATCTTGGTAAGAATTGGTTATCTGCAAAGAGCGCTGGATATATCGCCATGGCGGTTGGCGCAGTTCTTGTGGCTTACAGTTTCCTCGTTTAGCTCACACTTCTTTTCACCCGCTTTCCTACCTATTTGAGCGCAATACTGGTAGACATTGCCCATGACACATCGCTCACCAATATTCGAACTCGCTGACCAACACGTTGAAGCCTCTGCGCTCTTATCACCAATGCGCTGCACCTACTTGGGTAATGGAATCAATCAGGATAAGTGGGATGACCTTTCATTCGCTGGATCCCAAAAAGGTGCGGCTCTCGATCGTGAATCACTCAACAAGCTCAATGCACTTGTCCCGATTGACGAGATTGATCGTGTCGCAAAGAAGGTAATGCAAGAGCGTCTCGAAACTAGCCTGCTCATGCACGATACCGATGAGGTGCATCTCATCTGGTCTGTGCTGTATTCACCAGCTTCTAGTGTGCGCGGAATCTTTGAATTGATGCCTCACAATAACGATCAGGATTTCGCAAATATTGCAGCTCGACTTGCAACAGTTGACTCAGTTTTTGATTCGTGGGTCAGCAAGATTTCAACTTTAGCTTCAGCGGGAAAGAGTGTTGCGCAGCGACAGGTATCTGGCGTTGTCAAACAACTTAAGAGCCATGCCAATAATGGTTACGCCGATATGGCAAAGCGATTTGACCCTGAAGGTAAGTATCCGGATATTCATAGCAGCGCACTTCTCGCGCAGGCAGCTGCCACCAAGCTTGCTACGTATCTCAATGATGTTTATCTACCACAAGCAAATCCAGTAGATGCAGTAGGTGCAGATCGATATGCAATCTGGGCTCGCTACTTCACTGGCGCGGATCTCAATCTGCGCGAGACATACGAGTGGGGCATTCAAGACCTCAAGCGAATCAACGATCGCATGTGGTCGATCGCCGAGAAAATTAAGCCAGGAGCCAAGACACTTCGCGAGGTAGCGGATCATCTCGACCAAGACCCGAAGTACTTTATTAAGGATAAAGGGGGAATCGTCGCTTTCTTGCAGGATTTCACTGACAAGACAACTGAGCGCATGAATGGCCAGTACTTCGAAATTGATGAGCGAATCAAGAAGTGTGATGTGAAGTACGCACCTGAAGGAGGCGGTACTGCGCCGTACTACAACGCTCCTTCAGAGGATCTCACTCGCCCTGGTTCGACATGGATTCCAAGTCAGGGAACTGAAGGATTTACTTGGTGGCACCTGATTTCTACCTGGTATCACGAGGCTGTCCCAGGCCATCACTTGCAACTTGGAACTAAAGCTATCGAGAAGGATCGCCTCAGTCGTTATCAACGAACATCTGCATCGATTAGCGGGTATAGCGAAGGTTGGGCGCTTTATGCCGAACGCTTCATGGATGAACTCGGCGCATTTGATGAGCCGGGAATTGAGATGGGATACCTCTCTAACCAGGCGTTACGTGCGGCGCGCGTTGTCGTAGATATTGGAATCCACCTTGGTTACACGGATGAGAATGGAAATGTTTGGAACGCAGATTCCGTAAAGGATGTTCTCTTCGAAAAGGCGTTACAAGGCGATGCCATCGCAGCCAGTGAACGTGATCGCTACCTTGGACTTCCAGGACAAGCCATCTCTTACAAGGTTGGAGAGCGCGTGTGGATGACTGCCCGCGAAGATGCAAAGGCTCGCTTAGGTGCAGACTTTGATCTGAAGAAGTTCCACACCTATGCGCTACGCCTTGGCCCAATGGGACTTGATCCATTTGCAGAAGAGATGAGCGCCTGGGACGGTAAGTAATCTCTAGTTCTACCGAAATTTCGCAAGCTAGCATTTAGCTTCTGAACTGGATATCTGCCTTCTTCATCTCTGAAACAAG
>WLPB01000157.1 GCA_009698975.1 Actinomycetota bacterium
GCAAATCTCATTGCCCTCGGTGTTGCAAAGTATCAGTTTGAGGCAGGTCTTTACTGGCTCGCGGTACCGATTGTTCTATTGGCAGTTACGGTTATTTGGAACATTTTTAAGGTGATTAAAGCTTCGGCTGAATAGCGTTTGTTTCATTTACTAAATGGCTTACCAAGGAACTAATTGGTGATCTTCCCAGAGCACTCCTGTTGCGTTCTTCTGGAAGTCATCCGATGACTTATCAAATTCACGAGTTGCCAACCACACCGCAGTCTCTGCACCTTCTTCGGCACTTCGCGGTGCATCCGGTCCACCCATATCTGTCCGTGAATGATTTGGACAGAGCGCATCCACTAGAACGCCTCGTGCGCCAAGTCCTGTTTCATGTGCAAGGTTTCGCACAAGTGCGTTAACTCCCGCTTTGCTTATTCTGTAAGGAGCGAGGCCGCCTGCATTACCAGGTCCTGACATGCGACCAAGACATGCAGAGTAAATAATGACACGACCATTGCGAGCTTCTGCCATCGCAGGGACTAACCGGTTAACAACTTGAAAAACTGAATCAAGATTAATTGTCATCACTCGTCGCCACTCTGCATCAGTTGTCTTAAGAGTCTTTGACATCTTCTCGCTCATTACGGCGTGAGAGATTACAAGGTGAGTGATATCTGGATGCTTCGCAGCAATCTCTTCCAAGCCAGCACCAGTTGCTTCAGGGTTCTCAAAATCAATTGCGTATGTAGTAACCAATCCGCCTGGCGTTGATTCAAGCGATGCCTTTGCAGATGCAAGATTTACTGAGCTCTTGGAAACAAGGATGAGATCAAAGCCTTGGTGACGTAGCGCTTTAGCTGTCTCGAAACCGAGCCCACGACTGCCACCTGTGATGAGGGCTAGCTTTCGCTCGTGATTTTCCATGGGCAAACCTTCTCAGCGGAGGGAAAGCACTGCCACTTCAAAACTGAGTCCGCGGCCTATTTGAGGAATCCAGATTCTCAGCCTGACCTACTTGAAACAAGTGAAGGTTCACCCCGAAAGTGTGCGCAATCTCGCCTTCTGATGACCCTTTCCGCCATTTATCTAGGGCCCGCTCAGCCGATACTCTTAGCCTGCAGGCTGGCAGTTCAAGATCGCAAAGGAGCGCTCAGTGTCTTCAGGACAAGATTTTGGTGCAAACGATTGGCTCGTCGAAGAGATGTACGAGCGTTATCAAATCGACCCATCATCAGTCCCAGCAGAGTGGGTGACTTACTTTCAGAATAATCCGCAAGCCGCCGCAACATCCGCACCAGCGTCACAATCATCACCAGGTGCCGGAGTTCCGCCAACACCAAAGCCAGTTACTCCCCCAAATATTTCTATACAAACTTCTACACCTGCGCAAGCTGCACCAGTTGCTGCTGCACCTGTAGCACCTCCAGTTGCTGCAGCGCCAGTTGCAGCACCAGCTCCGATTGCTGCAGCGCCAGTTATACCCGCACCAGTTCAATCACAACCGGTCTTGCGTGAAGTTGCCGCAACTCCTGCAACTCCTGCGCAAGCAGTTGTAAAGCCGGCTCCAACTCTTGCAACTCCCGGCGCGGCGACGATGGAACCACTTCGTGGTGTTGCCGGTCGCGTTGTGCAATCAATGGAGGCATCGCTGACAGTTCCGACTGCGACATCCGTGCGCGCCGTTCCTGCGAAATTAATGATCGATAACCGAATTGTTATTAATAACCACTTAACTCGTGGTCGCGGTGGAAAGGTTTCCTTTACCCACCTGATTGCCTACGCAATGATTAAATCAATTAAGGCAATGCCAGAGATGAATGCATTCTTTGGTGAACTCGATGGCAAGCCAGCATTGGGTCGCCCAGAACATATCAACCTGGGTATCGCGATCGACTTGGCAAAGCCAGATGGAACTCGTCAGCTACTCGTACCTTCTATTAAGGGTTGCGAAGAGATGGACTTTGGTCAGTTCTGGGTTGCCTATGAAGAGATAGTAAAGAAAGCGCGTACCGGAACACTTACCGTTGAAGATTACGCAGGAACAACTGTCTCCCTTACTAACCCAGGAACAATCGGCACAGTTCACTCTGTTCCGCGTCTTGTTCAGGGCCAGGGTTTGATTATGGGCGTTGGAGCGATGGATTATCCCGCTGAATTCCACGGTGCCTCAGAGTCAACACTTGCACGCATGGCAATTAGCAAGGTTCTCACTCTTACCAGCACATACGATCACCGCGTAATTCAAGGCGCACAATCAGGTGATTTCCTTCGCCGTATTAATGAACTTCTCCTTGGTGCTGAAGGTTTCTACGATGAAATCTTTACAGCGCTTCGTATTCCATACGAGCCAATTCGTTGGGCAGCAGACTTTGAAGTTACCAAGGATTCAGAGATTGATAAGACCGCGCGCGTTCAGCAGTTAATCGCTTCTTATCGCACATGGGGACACCTCATGGCAGATATTGATCCACTTGTATATCGCCAACGCACTCATCCTGATTTAGATGTGCAGACTCACGGACTTACTTTGTGGGATCTTGATCGCGAATTTGCAACTGGTGGATTTGGTGGAAAGCCATTCTTGCCACTTCGCAAAATTCTGGGACTCCTTCGCGACTCTTACTGCCGCTCAATCGGAACTGAATATATGCACATCTCTGAACCAGAAGAGCGTGAATGGTTCCAGCAGAATCTTGAGAAGAAGTTTGAAAAAGTTGATCGCGATGAACAGCTTCGTATTTTGCGTAAGCTCAATAGCGCAGAGGCATTCGAAACCTTCTTGCAGACAAAGTTTGTTGGACAGAAGCGATTCTCACTCGAAGGTGGCGAGGCAGTTATTCCACTCGCCGATGCAATCATCTCGGCTGCTGCAGAGCGAGGTCTTGATGAAGTCTGTATCGGAATGCCACACCGCGGTCGCCTTAATATGTTGGCAAATATCGCCGGTAAGTCACACGGTCAGATTTTCCAGGAATTCCAGGGACATTACGCCGAGAATCAGGTACACGGTTCTGGCGATGTGAAGTATCACTTAGGTACTGAAGGTGTATTCACTGCAGCATCAGGGGCAACAACAAAGATTTATTTGGCTGCTAATCCATCTCACCTTGAGGCTGTAAACCCAGTGCTTGAGGGCATTGTGCGCGCAAAGCAGGATCGCCTCAATACCAAGGGTGCATATTCA
>WLPB01000158.1 GCA_009698975.1 Actinomycetota bacterium
AGTTTCGCCAAAGGGCTCACTCATCGGTCCACTCGGCGCACGTTCTCGCGCAGTGATGGATGAACTCAACGGTGAGAAGATTGATATCGTCGATTTCGATGATGATCCCGCCCTATATGTAGCTCATGCGCTAGCTCCTGCGAAAGTATCAAAGGTGGAAATTGTTGACCTCGAAGCTCGCTCAGCCAAGGTAATTGTTCCCGACTACCAGCTCTCACTCGCTATCGGAAAAGATGGACAAAATGCCCGTCTCGCAGCACGCCTGACTGGCTGGCGCATCGATATTCATCCGGATAACGAGGGCCAAGACGCTTAATGAGTGAGGTGAGTGCCCTCATCTTTTGTCCTAAACTCTTCTTATGAGACTCAAAGTTCGACTTACCGTAATTGCGGTATTGGTCTCTACCTTGCAAGCAATCACCGGACATTCTTCGGCTAGTGCAGCAACTTCATATTTGAGCGCATCGACTTATTACGCTTACGAATCAATAACTGCTTCAGGAAGTTGGAGCAGACCCTACGGCGTTTCCACTATTGAATATGTGGTTGTTGCCGGAGGAGGCCGCGGTGGTGGATCTCAGAACCCAGGTCACTATGCAGGCGGCGGTGGCGGTGGTGGCGGTGTTCGCTACGGATCACTCACTGTTGCACAAAGCACATACACAATCACCGTTGGTGCTGGGCAATCAACAGGTTGTTCTCAAGGTCGTGGTGGAAACTCCTCATTAGCCGGTTCTGATATCAGCACAATTTCGGCAACGGGCGGCGGTTCCGGATCGTGCAACGTGAATACGGGCGATGGTGGGGGAGGAATAGATGCAAATAGTGGCGGCTCTGGCGGCGGAGCTGGTGCTCAGGTTTATGCAAAAACTTTTGGTAGCGGAAATGCCGGTGCATATTCTCCTGTAGAAGGTTTTGCGGGAGGTACAGCTGTCTTAGATACCGCTAACGGTGCAAATCAATCTGGTGGCGGCGGCGGTGGTGCCAGCCAAGTCGGTAGTAATGGCACAACAGGGTGCGGCGGCAAAGGCGGAAATGGATATCAATCTTCAATAACCGGAACAGTGATTACTTACGGTGGCGGTGGAGGAGGTGGAACTCGCGCAAGTGCATGTGGCGGTGTTGCTGGAACAGGTGGCGGCGGCACGGGTGGAGTTAATGGCGGGCAAGGAACTGCTGGCACAAATGGCCTCGGTGGTGGAGGCGGCGGAACAAGTCTTAGTAATGGAAATCGTGGAGGTGATGGAGTTGTCATCATTCGCTATGTGTTAAGTGCCCCAGATACGCCGTCACTACCGGCGATTTCTGATACCGGTCAATCAAACACGGATGACACAACAAGTCTGAGTAGCTTCTCCTTAACTGGTAATGCAGTAGGAGGATCGACTGTACAGATCTATGACAACGGCATCGCCGTGGGCAGCGCCTGCACCGCAAATATGTCTACCGGTGCTTATAGTTGCGCGCTCACCGGTTTAACAGCTGGTGCGCATCTCTTCACTTCTAAAGCCTCATTTAGCGGTGGCGCAGAAATTGTATCCAGTGGAAGTTTAGCCGTGACAATTGACTTTACTGCCCCAATAATTTCTCCCGGAGTATCAATTTCAATTCCAGAAAATCAAAGTTCAATTTCAGTCGTAACCTGTTCAGAAACATGCACTTTACTACTCATCGCTGGTGTTGATTCAGCATCCGTCACTTTTAATCCCGGAACTGGGGTACTCACATTCATCTCTGCACCAGATTATGAAGCTCCTGCTGATGTCGGAGCAGATCGAACATATGCGGTATCCATTCAGGCAACTGATATTGCGGGTAATACAGTTACTCGAAACTTCGTTGTCACAATTACAAATGCGAATGAGTCAAGCTCTTTGGGCGGCCCTGCTCTCTCAGGAACACCTTATAAAGGAGTTTCAATCAACCTCACTGTCTCCGCTAATGTTGCAGGCAAGGTACGTTTCTTGGTCAACGGTAAGAGAATCGCAGGCTGTCTGGCTATCTCGACATCAGGAACCTACCCAAATTTCTCCGCAGTATGCCCCTGGAAGCCAACAACGACAGGGCGCCATCAAGTTACGGCAGCCCTTACTCCAAGTGATTCCTCATTCGCAGCAAGCTCTTCAGTAAAGACTTCTCTCTTTGTTCAAAAGCGTTCGACAACACGTTCCTAAGCATAGAGAAGGCAGTAGTTGTGCTTGGGATATGCAATCTTCGAGCTTCAGTGTGGGCCAAATAGGCTTTTCTCAGGCCATTCGGTAGAATCTGCAGGTGGTTCGAACATGCGTTGCATGCCGTAAGGCTTGCGATGTGAGTTCAGATCTCATCCGAGTGGTACTTGTTGCAGGGGTTTTAACTCCTTCGAAGAGTTCACAAGGAAGAGGTGCTTGGTTGCACATCGGGTGCGTCAGGCAGGCTATTGCTCGTCAATCATTTCGTGCGACATTTAAGTCACATGAAAAGTTCGACGCACAAGAGCTAGAGAATTTACTTAATGAATTGGATGCGAAAGATATGACTCAAAAATGAGCTCGTTTACATCATGAGGTTTAACAACTAAGGCTCGCATCCTAAAGATTTGCATGCGGGCCAAGACAGGAGAAATGTGTCAAAGGTCCGCGTACATGAGTTAGCAAAACAACTCGGTATGGAAAGCAAGGAAGTCCTTGCTAAATTACAAGAGATGGGCGAATTCGTCCGCTCCGCTTCATCAACAGTTGAGCCACCAGTTGCTCGCAAGCTTGTTGCAATGTTTCCTGATGCCAAGCCAGCTGAAGAGAAGAAGCCGGTAAAGAAGGCAGCAGCAAAGAAAGCTGCAGCGCCAGCGAAGACAGAGGTCAATCCAGAGCTCGCCGCAGAACTCGCAGCAGAGCTCGGTGTAGATCTCGCCGCTCTCAAAGCCGCTCGTGATGCCGAAGCTGCACATGCATCTGCCGCGCAAGCTGCTGCAAGTGCGGCAATCAGTGCAGAGGATGCAGCGACTGCTCCAAAGCCACCAGTTCCGGGAGCACCAGTTGCTCCACGTCCAGGTAACAATCCATTTTCAACTGGTGGCATAGCTCCGCGCCCACCACGTCCAGGTAACAATCCATTTTCAACCGGTGGTGCAGTTCCGCGTCCACCACAACGTCCATTGGG
>WLPB01000159.1 GCA_009698975.1 Actinomycetota bacterium
ACTGAGGATTACACCTCTGAGATCCGTATTCTTCGATTAACCCACTTGGACTCCATCAATCGAGAAAGAATCTCTAGGTTTTTTGCTCAGGCCGAGCTAGATGTCTTAAGAAATTTTCCTCTGCCTAGCTCCAAGGAAAACGAAGAGCGAAGTTTTGGGATTAACCTCTATCCATTTTATGACTTGAATTACTATTCAGACGGACATGGAAGAATCAGTGGTTTCTTCAAGAAGATTCAGGCTAAAGATGACGAGCTTCTCGAGAAACTCTTGGCTTCGTAGAGCCGTCTGAAATCATTAAATAGGAATACAATCGGGTTATGCGCACACGCTGGTTATGGGTGAAGAACAATTGGCAACGACTGCCGCATCCGTTCCGCTGGGTAATCGCGGCATCTGTTGGTGGAACTCTCGTATTACTAGGACTAACTGGCCTTGTCCTTCCGGTTATCCCAGGTATACCTCTACTCATCGCAGGGCTAGCAATTCTTGCTACCGAATTTACTTGGGCAGAAGTGCTTCTAAACCGTACAAAACATCACGTCAACAATGCAGTAAATAAGGTGCGTAAGAAGAAAGATGAAGGCGAGAGTTAAATCTCGACACCAATATATTTAGTCTGCAAGAACTCGTGAATTCCATCAAAGCCACCTTCGCGACCAAGACCTGATTGCTTTACGCCACCAAACGGTGCGGCAGGATCTGAAAGCATTCCGCGATTGATGCCCACCATGCCGGCTTCTATTCCTTCAGCAAATCTCAGTGCGCGCTTGAGATCTTCCGAATACACATAGCTAATCAAGCCATATTCAGTATCGTTCGCCAGCTTTAACGCTTCTTCATCTGTATCAAAGAGGACAACTGGGGCAACAGGACCAAATACTTCTTGCGCCAAGATCGCATCATCTTTTGAAACTTCCAAGACGGTTGCCGGGTAAAACGCCCCCGGTCCATCAGGGGTAGTCGCACCTGTATGAACTTTTGCGCCACGAGATTTAGCTTGATCAACAAGCTCTGCAATCTTATTGCGCTCTTTTATTGAAACACTTGCACCTAGTGTGATGCCTGCATTGCGACCGACGCCCATAGTCATTGCCGCCATTGCTTTTGCAAACTCTGCGATGAACTTATCTCCGATAGAACGTGCAACATAAATTCGATTTGCCGCAGTGCATGCCGCGCCACCATTGCGCATCTTTGCAAGCATCAAACCTTTAACAGCTTCTGCGATATTTGCATCATCGAGAACAACAAATGGTGCATTTCCACCAAGCTCCATAGAGCAACGAATTACATTATCTGCAGCTTCATGCAGTAAATGCTTTCCAACAACTGTCGATCCTGTGAAAGAGAGATTCTTTAGTCGAGGATCGTGAAGCATGGTGCTAATCGCAGGTCCGACTTCTTGCGGAATAATGAGGTTGAGAACTCCTGCAGGTAGACCTGCGCGTTCCATAATGTCGACGATGGCGAGCGCAGTAAGCGGTGTCTCACTCGCTGGCTTAAGAATCATTGTGCAACCAGCAGCAACGGCTGGACCAATCTTGCGAGTCGCCATTCCGGCCGGGAAATTCCACGGAGTAATAAGTAGGGAGAGGCCAATAGGTTGGTGCGTTACGAGAATGCGCTTATCCCCCGATGGCGCCATACGGAAATCACCTGCGTTGCGAACAGCCTCTTCAGAGAACCAACGGAAAAATTCTGCAGCATACAAAACCTCACCCTTTGCATCAGGTAAGGCCTTTCCATTTTCGCGAGAGATTAACTCGGCAAGTTGGTCGGCTTCAGCAACCATAATTTCAAATGCTTTCCGGAGAATTTCACCCCGTACTCGCGGCGCAACTTTTGCCCATCCGGCGCTAGCTCGATCGGCAGCAGCAAGGGCGGCTTCATGCTCTTTTTCGCCAGAAGTCGAAACAGAGGCGATAACTGAGCCATCGCTCGGGTCAATCACATCTAAAGTGCCAGAGCCGTCGACCCATAGGCCGTCGATATATAACTGAGTACGCATAAGATGAGCCTACCAAAACAGGTATTCTCGAGTCATTGCAGGTAGTTCATTAAGGGAGTCGATCGTGGGCAATTCTTGGAATGATGGGGCGGCGCAGCCTGTTGCTCTTAAAGAGCACGCCCATCTGAAAGATCCGCTTCGTTACAAGATTAAGCGCAGATTGCTCGGGCAACCGCATAACCGCCACTCGCTAAGCCATCAACGCCTGAGCAAGCGATATGCACTTGGAATTCTCTCCTCTGACTGTATCTCTTCATCTGCTTACGGTTCTGAACAGATTTTGATTGCACTACTTCCCGCCTTTGGCTTGGCAGCATTTGGCATCATCATGCCGATGACTGCAGTTGTTATCGGCATTCTGATTCTTATTACTCTCTCCTACCGAAATGTCATCGAGGTATACACCAAAACCGGTGGCGCATATATTGTTTCGCGAGATAACTTCGGCCCGGTAGTTGCACAAATCGCCGCAGTTGCTTTGATGCTCGATTACATAGTGACAGTAGCGATTCAATCAGCTGCTGGTGTCGCCGCAATCATCTCAACATTTCCAGGACTAGCTCCGTGGAAGATGCATATGATTGTTGCTGTCATCATCTTTCTGACTTTTGGAAATTTACGCGGGGTTAAAGAGGCAGGTAAAGCCTTTGCGATGCCAACCTATTTCTTCGTTGGGTGCATGCTAATTGTTTTCGGAATGGGAATGTGGCGTTTAGCTAATGGCACTCTGCCCATGCTTGACCCATATGCTCCGGGGGCTGTAGAAATTGGTGAAGCACAAGGGCTGCTCACGGCAGCATCTATCTTTATTCTTCTTCGCGCATTTGCAAATGGTGGCTCTTCACTTACCGGGCTTGAGGCAATCTCTGACGGAGTAGCGCTCTTTAAGACTCCTGAACATGTCAATGCAAAGCGCACTTTGGTTATTATGAGCTGCATCCTTGGCACTTTGGTACTTGGAGTTTCTTGGTTTGCCAGCCATGTTCATGCTGTTCCTTACGAGTCCGGTGCACCAACTGTAATTTCACAAATTGCTAAAGCTGCAGTTGGTGAAGGTGCTTTTGGGGCAGTGATGTTCATCTTGGTGCAGCTAGCGACAATGCTTATTCTCTTCGCTGGAGCCAAT
>WLPB01000016.1 GCA_009698975.1 Actinomycetota bacterium
AGATACTCTCGTACCCCTTTCGGCGCTTGAATCTTCTCGTTCTTCATACCCACCTCTTCCTACCGCAATTCTTTCAGATATGGGTTTCTTTTGCGTTCATTTTCGATTGTCGTCTGTGGTCCATGTCCCGGAAGAACTTCAATTGCATCATCCAGAGGAAGAATCTTCTTCCTGAGCGTCTCTTTCATATCAGCTGCGCTTCCCGTGGGCTGGTCTGTGCGCCCGATGGTTCCAGAGAAGAGAACATCGCCGCTGAGCAAAAACTCATTATTGAGCAAGAACATCAACGATCCTCGGGTATGACCTGGTGCGTGAATCGCCTTGATTGAGATACCAACAAGATTGAGTAGTTCGCCATCTCGAAGGGTGCGAGTATCTTGTGGTTCAGCAAAGCTCATCGCCGAAATTGTTTGACGAAATTGCGGACTGTGGATTCCAGCTGGGTCAGCGATGAAACGACGATCCTCTGAATGAATATATGCCGGTATTCCGTAGCCATCAGCTAGCGCCGTTATTGAGAAAGTATGATCGAGATGGCCATGAGTCAACAGGGCGGCGACCGGCTTGAGCCCTTCCTCGGAGACGATAAGTTCAATCTCCGCCGAGATATCAGGCATCCCTGGGTCAACAATGATGCACTCACTACCCTTGCCAGAGGCAATCACCCAACAATTAGTTCCGTACATTGGGGCGGGAAAGCTACGAATCAGCATAAATGGACCTTTCGTGAGCGCGCTCCGAGGCGCAGATTTTCGCTGCGAAGAAGGACAGGGTACCTTTTACTCATTACAACCGCTGCATAACGAAGGCATCTGCCGACGCGCTGAAAGGGACGACCATGACCGAGATCCACACACCATCTGAGATGGCCAATACACACGTACCGGCTTTGAGCGCAGCATCTGCACTCATCGGCAACCCCGCCGAGTTTGGTCGCGTAGGTGAAGATGGCACCGTCTTCGTTCGCACAAGTTCAGGTGAAAAGGCTGTTGGTTCTTATCCAGGTAAGTCAGCGGAAGAAGCGCTCGATTACTTTGTTCGCAAATTTGAAGCACTTGCATCGGAAGTTGCGCTTACTGCAGCCCGCGTTACAAGTGGTGCAATGGTTCCACAAGATGCTCATGAAGCAGTGAAGCGTCTTCGCGCACAGGTCGCAGAGCTAAATGGCGTGGGCGATCTCGAAGCACTTGCTAATTCTGTTGAACAGATTACTCCGCTCATCGAAGGTAATCGTGAAGCGTACGAAGCAAAGAAAGCCTCAGAAGCCGCTGCAAAAGCTGCTCGTCGCGAGCAGATTATTGTTGAGAAAGAGAAGATTGTGGCCGAGGCCGAATCTCTTGCAACTTCAGAATCTTGGAAAGTTACCGGAGATCGACTCAAGGTTCTTCTCGACGAATGGAAAGCCGCACCGCGTCTCGATAAGAAAGTTGACGCTGATTTCTGGAAGAGATTCTCAGCTTCACGCAATAAATTTGATAAGAAGCGTCGTGCCCACTTCTCACAGCTAGAGGCTCTCTCAGAGAAGGTTTCGACAGAGAAGGAGGCAATCGTTCTTGAAGCTGAGAAGTTGGCTACCAGTACTGATTGGGTAGCGACTGCTCGCCGCTTCAAAGCTCTGATGGATCTTTGGAAAGCAGCAGGTCGTGGCAAGAAGAGCGATGATATGAAGCAGTGGTCACGATTTAAGGCAGCGCAAGATCAATTCTTCGCAGCGAAGAATGCAGATCTCGAAAAGCGTGAAGTAAGCATGGGCGCAAATCTCATCAAGCGCGAAGAGCTGATGCCTAAATTCGAAGCTCTTATTCCATTTACAGATGTGAAGGTGGCAAAAGCTGCCTTCCGCGAACTCATGAACGAGTGGGTAAAGATTGGCATCACCGACCGTACAAAGCGTGCCGCTTTCGATGCTCGCGTTGCAGTTGTAGAAGAGGCGATCAAGAGCGCCGAAGCAGAGGTCTGGCGCAAGAGCGATCCTGCCGCAAAGGCTCGCGCCGAAGATGTTGTTAAGCAATTAAGCGATTCAATCGCTGGCTATGAGAAGACTGCCGAGAAGGCTTTAGCAGCGGGAAATGCCAAGAAGGCTCAAGAAGCTAAAGAGTCTGCTGAAGCTCGTAAGGTCTGGCTACTTGAAGCTGAAAAATCACTCGCTGAGTTTAAGTAATTCACTCAGGTACGGTAAACGTCGTAGACACCCTCGACGTTTCGCACTGAAGCTAAGACTGAGTCAAGGTGCTTTGCATCTGCCATTTCAAATGTAAAGCGTGAAATTGCGACTCGATCTTTAGAAGTACTCACTGCAGCGCTTAAGATATTTACATGTTGTTCCGATAGCGTGCGAGTGACATCCGCCAGCAAACGAGCCCTATCTAGCGCTTCCACTTGAATGTTGACGAGGAAAATACTTGCCGCGCCAGCGAGCCATGAAACCTTTACGATCCGCTCCCCTTGGTTCTCAAGTAAATCTGCAGCGTTGGTGCAATCGACGCGGTGAACCGAAATGCCTGAGCCCTTGGTGATAAAACCAGTGATTGCATCTCCAGGAACTGGCGTGCAACAACGCGCAAGCTTTGCGAGAACGTCGTCTACGCCTTCAACTTTGATTGCGCTACTACTACGGCGGACCGCCTGATTCTGCGTTGGTAATACTTCAATCGACGCTTCCGGATGTGAATCCTCTAATCCCAAGACATGGGTGAGTTTCTCAATGACCGAAGCGGCGGAGACATGACCATCCCCCACTGCGCTATAGAGCGCTTCGATATCGGCATAGTGAAGATCGTGAGCTAGTTCAAGAAGTGAATGTCCGCCAAATATCTTCTGCAACGGAAGTCCAGCTTTACGCATCTGGCGCGCAATTGATTCACGCCCTGCATCAATCGCCTCTTCGCGACGTTCTTTACTGAAGTAGGCCTTGATTTTTGATCGGGCTCGTGGGCTCTTTACAAAGTTAAGCCAATCTCTACTTGGTCCAGCAGAATCTGACTTATTAGTGACAATCTCCACAACATCGCCATTATTGAGTTTGGATTCGAGCGGAACAAGTCGTCCATTGACTTTAGCTCCCGCACACTTCAAGCCAACATCTGTATGAACTGAAAAAGCAAAGTCCACTGGGGTCGAACCACCAGGAAGGGCAACGACGCTCCCCTTCGGTGTGAAGACAAAGACCTCTGGAGAACCTAGATCAAAGCGCAGCGCCTCGAGAAATTCAGAAGGGTCTTCCGTCTCCTTCTGCCATTCGTGCAACTGGCGTAACCATTGCATCTCAGGTGAGGATGAGTTCTCAGCATCTTGTCCTTGCTTGTACTTCCAGTGAGCTGCAATACCGAACTCTGCCCGGCTATGCATTTCATAGGTACGAATTTGAATTTCAATCGCTTTACCGTTGGGGCCGATAACCGTTGTGTGTAAGGACTGATAAAGATTGAATTTTGGCATCGCTATGTAATCTTTAAAGCGACCTGGGATAGGACTCCAGCGGGCGTGAATCGAACCAAGGACTGCATAACAATCGCGTACATCATTTACGAGTACTCGTATGCCTACCAGATCGTAAATGTCATTGAAATCGCGTCCTCGAACTACCATCTTTTGATAGACCGAATAGAAGTGCTTCTTCCGCCCCGTAACAGTTGCATTGATGGAATCTTTTGCTAGGTCGTCCTCAACCGCACTAATTACTTCTGCACTTAACGCATCTCGAGATGGAGATCTATCAGCAACAAGTCGAGCTATCTCCTCAAACTTCTTTGGTTCAAGTACCGCAAAACTTAAATCTTCAAGCTCCCACTTGATTGCATTCATTCCGAGTCTGTGGGCTAGTGGTGCGTAAATATCGAGCGTCTCCCGCGCTTTACGAGCTGCGCTATCTGAAGCGACAAACTCCCATGTTCGCGCGTTATGCAGGCGATCTGCAAGCTTGATCACAAGAACACGGATGTCGCGCGACATCGCAATGACCATTTTGCGCACTGTCTCTGCCTCGGCAGTAGGGCCGTAGGTAAGCTTGTCGAGTTTTGTGACGCCGTCGACCAGGTCTGCAACTTCTGAACCGAAATCGATTCGCAATTGCGTGAGTGAGTAAGGAGTATCTTCAACGGTATCGTGGAGTAAGGAGGCAACGATTGTTGTTTCGTTGAGCCCGAGCTCTGCAAGTATTTGCGTGACAGCAACCGGATGAGTGATGTACTCCTCGCCCGATTTCCTGAGCTGTCCAACATGTGCCTGATCTGCGGTCAGGAAAGCACGAAGAATAAGCTCTTCATCAAAACTTTCGTAGTGTCCCCGTAACGATGCCAGAATCGGATCGATTAAGGAGATATCAGCCATAGCTTTTGGGCTTACTTGCGACCCTTACGCTTTGGTTGATTGCGAGGTCCACGACCATTGATTGGCGCATTAGTAACCGTGCTCACAGATGCGTTGGAGGCAGCGGCTACTGGAGCTGCGCCGCGAGCGTTGACTCGCTTTGCAAGTGCCATCATTGCTGGTTCCTTTTCGCGAAGCGCGGCCAAGAATGGCGGAGCGATAAAGATAGATGAATAGGTACCGACTGCGAGACCGATAAAGAGAGCGAGCGAGAGATCCTTGAGAGTTCCCGCACCAAGTAGACCGGCTCCTACAAAGAGAATGGCTCCTACTGGAAGAAGGGCAATAATCGATGTATTCACAGAGCGAACGATGGTCTGATTAACAGCTAAGTTAGCGGCATCAGAGTAGGTGCTCTTACCTGTAGCTGCAATTGATTTTGTATTTTCGCGCACCTTGTCGAAGACAACAACTGTGTCATAGAGCGAATATCCTAAAATAGTTAGGAATCCAATCACCGTTGCGGGGGTAACATCGAAACCGACTACAGCATAAATTCCAACGGTAATAAAGACGTCATGCACCACGGCAACGATTGCCGAAAGCGCCATTTTTGATTCGAAGGCCATCGCCAAAAAGATGACAACGACAAATAAGAAGGCGATTAGACCATAGAGGGCTTTCTTCGTAATCTCTTTACCCCATGAAGGCCCCACAACTTGAGTATCGATATCTTCAATATCTACTCCAAAAGTCTTCACGAGTGCATCTTCAATCTGAGCGGATTGACCTGCAGCGAGTGATCCAGTCTGGATTCGAACTTTCGTGCCACCGATCTTCTGGACAATGATTTCGCCCTGAATTCCGATTCCTTCCACAGAAGCGCGAGCTTCCTCAACAGAAATTCCAGCCTTCTTGACTGTATAAGAAGAGCCGCCCTTGAATTCAATTCCAAGGTGGAGTCCCTGTATGAACAGCGCTGCGATGGAGATAAGAACGAAGACAGCAGAGATCGAATACCAACGCTTGCGGTTTCCGATGATGTTAAATGATGTCTCACCAGTGTAGAGACGTGAACCGATACCTTTAAGTTGAATCATCGAATTAACCCTCCATGCCTTCTGTAGTCACTTGCTTCTCTTGCTTGATGGGTTGCTTAGAACCGATGCTCTTGGCAGAAAAACCAGATGCCGGATGGCCCGATGCGAAGAACTTGCTCTTTGCGATAAGTGTTACTAACGGTTTAGTGAAGATAAAGACAACGAGTAAGTCAATAATCGTGACAAGACCTAAAGTAAATGCAAATCCGCGAACACCGCCGACTGCGAAGAAGTAGAGAAGAACCGCAGCTAAAATTGAAACGGTATCGGCGACGATGATTGTGTGTCGAGCCTTCGCCCAGCCAGATTCAACAGCTGAACGCAAAGTACGACCTTCACGAGCCTCATCACGAATTCGTTCAAAGTAGACAATAAATGAGTCTGCGGTAATGCCGATAGAGACAATTGCTCCTGCAATTCCCGCCAGAGTCAGTGTGAATCCTATTGCCTCTCCTAAAACAAGAACGCTGAGGTAGAGAAGTGCTCCAGCCACAATGAGGGAACCCACAGTTACTAGACCCAGGGCTCGATAGTAAATAAGAGAGAAGAGGAATACCAGAACCAATCCAATCGCACCGGCAAGTAAGCCAGCCTCAAGCTGATCCGCACCGAGAGTCGGTGAAACCTGCTGAACATCTCCGCGGTCGAATGCAAGCGGTAGCGCACCGTACTTAAGAACGTTAGCGAGATCTTCAGCTTCAACACGTTTGAAGTTACCGGTGATTTCTGCGCTCCCAGATGGAATTGCTTCATTGATTGATGGGGCCGAAACAACTAATCCATCAAGAACGATTGCTACTTGGTTGAGAGGCGCAGGCAAAGACGTAACACCCGCAGTCAGCTCAGCGAATGCCTTAGTTCCATCTCCATTGAAAGTAAGTGAAACGACATACTGTGTACCAGAAGTCGAATCTACGCCATATTCGGCATCTGAAATCTGTTGACCCAAAACTTTGGCAGGTGCCAAAATGTATTTGCTGGTTCCTTTTCGATCGCATGCAACCACAATGTCTGTTGGCGCATCGGCTCCAGTGCCTTGCAAGTTTGCTTTTTTGGTGCAATCAAGTGCCGCAAAGCGTGCGTTGATTTCAGCGCTCACACCGGCGACCGGGGTCGCAGAATCCGAGCCCGTACCTGCGGCGGGACCAGTCTGCGCCAGAACTTGTCGGAAACGAAGTTCAGCAGTTTGACCAACAAGATCAACCACACGTCGACCTGAGTCACCTGGTACTGAGATAACGATCTGTCTATTTGTTCCGCTACCTTGCGCTGTTACCTCTGACTCTGCAACACCGAGTGAGTTAACGCGCTGGCGAATAATTTCTACAGCGGTATCAATCGCCTTCGCTGTTACCTGGTTGCTGTCATTAGATGCACGAGGCTGGAGGGTGACACTGGTTCCCCCTCGAAGGTCGAGACCTAGCTTTACCGTCGTGGCACCTTGGATCATCGCTGTAGCAACGAGGCCGAGCATAATGAGGGCCAAGATCGCTAAGGAGCGACCTGGGCGTCCAGAGCTCTTTACTGTTTTATTTTGTGTGGACATAGGGGCAGAGTCTACGGCTACTCCGCTTGAGTGTCGAAAAGAGTAGCCCGCTGAGCTGGTGGTGTGCGTCCCATATGGCGATAACCAGCCTCAGTTGCAACGCGTCCTCGTGGAGTACGGGCCATCAGGCCATTTCTGACTAAGAATGGCTCAGCGACAGATTCAACTGTCTCGCTCTCTTCGCCTACCGCAATGGCTAAAGTGGAAAGTCCAACGGGGCCACCAGCAAATCGATCAATAAGGGCAATCATGACAGCGCGATCGAGGCGATCAAGGCCGATTTCATCGACCTCATACATCGTCAGTGCATCCAGTGCATGCTGGTGAGACAGTGACGAGGAACCATTTACCTGGGCAAAGTCACGGACGCGACGAAGAAGGCGATTGGCAATGCGAGGCGTTCCTCGAGAACGTCCTGCGATTTCACTGAGCGCTTGTGAATGAATATCTAACCCCAAGAGAGCTGCACTACGTGCGACCACGCTCTCTAGTTCTGTGCTTTCGTAATAATCGAGGTGTGCGGTGAATCCAAATCGATCGCGAAGTGGAGAAGGAAGAAGACCCGCGCGAGTGGTTGCACCAACTAAAGTGAAATGCGGCAACTGCAAAGGAATAGAGGTTGCACCTGGTCCTTTGCCGACGATGACATCTACTCGGAAATCTTCCATTGCCAGATATAAGAGTTCTTCAGCTGGACGAGAGAGGCGATGAATTTCGTCGAAGAAAAGAATCTCTCCTTCAACCAACGAAGAAAGTATCGCTGCTAGATCTCCAGCATGTGTAATCGCAGGACCGCTCGTAATGCGAATTGGTGCACCCATCTCTGCTGCCAGAATCATTGCAAGAGTGGTTTTTCCCAGACCTGGTGGGCCCGAGAGAAGGATGTGATCGGCTGATGCGCCGCGAGACTTCGCTGCTTGAAGCAAAACTGTCAGCTGATCACGAACTCTATGTTGGCCAATGAATTCATCAAGAGATTTTGGACGGAGTGCAAGTTCGGCAGCAGATTCTTCTCCGCCAGTGCGTTCGCGCTCTGGATCAACAATTCGCTCTGTCATCGTTTTCCGCTCTGAAGAGTCAGCTTGAGTAACTCTGTGACGTCAAGGGTTGCTGAATCAATTCCAGATTGTGCAAGATGGGCAAATGTTGCATTGATGGCATTATCTGATTCTCGACTTGTGAATCCCAAACCAGTGAGAGCAGAGAGAAGTTGCTCGCGAATCGGTGAATTACCTTGAACTCTGCTTGCGGGAGAGATCTCGCCAATGAGCTTGCCCTTAAGTTCGAGCACCAATCGCTGCGCACCCTTCTTGCCAATTCCAGGCACCTTTTCAATTACTCCTAAATCTTCGTGTGCAATTGCAGTTGCAAGATCGGCACTCGTCAATGCACCGGTAATTGCGAGAGCAACTTTTGGGCCAATACCACTCACTGTTTGCAGAACTTCATACAAGTCGCGTTCATTAGCATCAAGGAATCCGAAGAGAGTTAATGAATCTTCTCTGACAACGAGAGATGTAAAGATCATTGCCTCAGAACCGATAGTGAGCCGACTCGATGTTCGAGGCGTAATGAGAACTAAGTACCCGACTCCATTTACATCTATGACGGTCTTATCTGAAGTCAGAGAGCGAATTGAGCCATTAAGGAGTGAAATCATGATTGGCGGAGTCTAGCAAGTCGGTCTTTCTCGGCCGCTACAGCAATAGCTATCTTGTTATTGCCGCTTCCTCTCCATGCGTGACAAATTGCCAACGCTAAAGAATCCGTAGCATCCACTGGCTTTGGAATCACATCGAGTCGAAGTATCTTTTTCACCATCTCAGCTACCTGCGCCTTATTGGCCCGCCCCGATCCAGTAACCGCCGCCTTAACTTCAGAGGGGGTGTGCATCGCAACAGGAATTCCTCGGCGCGCTGCGACCAGGAGAGCAATTCCCGATGCCTGAGCAGTTCCCATAACAGTACGGACATTGTGTTGCGCAAAAACTCTTTCCACCGCTACAACATCAGGCTCTGTTCGCTCAATCCACTCTTCAATCGAAGATTCGAGCGCCATTAATCGTTGTTCAAGCGGCGAAGCAGCGGGAGTCAGAATTACGCCTACTTCGACCAAGCTAATGTCGCGACCACCTGCATGCGAGATAACGCTGATCCCGCATCGGGTTAAACCTGGGTCTATTCCCATTACCTTGGTGGCCATGGGGCAAGACTAGGCTCGCGTGTAGCTAATGGTTATGAAAGGCTCGCCATAACTTCATCTGATACATCAAAATTGGCGTAGACATTCTGCACATCGTCTAATTCTTCAATGGCATCAATGAGCTCGAAGACCTTTGTGGCGCCTTCGGCATCGAGTGGAATCATCATCGAAGGAAGAAACGATGAGTCCGCTGAATCGTAATCAATTCCTGCACTTTGCAGTGCAGTTCTAGCTTGTACAAGGTCTGCGGCCTCACACACAACTTCGAATGAATCGCCTAAATCATTGACCTCTTCGACGCCGGCATCAAGTGCCGCTTCGAGAATGGAATCTTCTGTTGCGCCCTTATCTTTGGAGACGATAATTACGCCTTTTCGATTGAAGAGATAGGCGACAGATCCAGGATCAGCCATAGTTCCGCCATTGCGAGTAACCGCAACTCTTACCTCGGATGCGGCGCGATTTCGATTATCAGAAAGACACTCAATCATGAGAGCGACGCCATTGGGTCCGTAACCCTCATACATAATCGTTTGCCAGTCAGCGCCACCAGATTCAAGTCCAGCACCGCGCTTAACGGCGCGGTCAATATTATCGGCTGGCATCGAGTTCTTCTTCGCCTTGGCAATCGCGTCAAAGAGAGTTGGATTTCCTTCGATGTCTGGACCACCGTTGCGTGAGGCAACCTCAATCGCCTTAATCAGTTTTGCAAAATTCTTGGCGCGACGAGAGTCGATGATGGCCTTCTTATGTTTCGTCGTTGCCCATTTGGAATGGCCTGACATCTCGCACCTCTTTATATCTCGACTTTGTATCTCGAACTTATTATTACCAACTCGCAGAGAATATAGCTATTTACAGATCTCATCAAAGAAGTAGCGGTGAACGGTATGGTCCCCCGAAATTTCAGGGTGAAAGCTGGTAGCCAGAAGCTTGCCTTGACGCACCGCTACTGGATGACCGCTTGATTCTGCCAAGACTTCAACTTTATCCCCCCATGATTCAACCCAGGGAGCTCGAATAAATACCGCATTAAGCGGCTTGCTAGCGAAGTTAATCTCTCCTTCAAATGAATCAACTTGGCGTCCAAATGCGTTGCGACGAACGGTGATATCTAAACCACCGAAACCCTTCTGGTCTGCAATCCCATCAAGAATTCGGTCTGCGAGAAGAATCATTCCCGCACATGAGCCATAAACCGGAAGGCCGGCTTGTATCGCCTTTTCAATTGGGGAGAAAAGTCCATAGCTTTGCGCCAAGAGCGAGATAGTTGTTGACTCTCCCCCAGGCAGAATGAGCGCATCAATTGATGACAATTCTTCAGGACGCCTGATTGCAATCGCCGAGTGGCCTAAATCTTCGGAGAAGCGAATATGCTCACGAAAATCACCTTGTAGAGCTAATACGCCGATCTTCATTGGAGAAGTGTTCTACCAACCACGTTCTGCTAAACGGTGTGGCGCGGGGATATCAGCGACATTAATTCCAACCATCGCTTCACCGAGTCCACGAGAAACCTCTGCAAGAACTTTTGGATCATCAAAGAAAGTTGTTGCCTTAACGCAAGCCGCCGCACGTTGTGCTGGATTTCCAGATTTGAAAATTCCAGAACCAACAAAGACTCCATCTGCACCCATCTGCATCATGAGCGCTGCATCGGCAGGAGTTGCGATACCTCCAGCTGTAAAGAGCACAACGGGCAACTTGCCAGTTGCCGCTACCTCTTGCACTAGAGCGAAAGGCGCTTGCATCTCCTTTGCCGCTACATAGAGCTCATCTTCGCGCATTGTCGTGAGTCGACGAATTTCTCCGCCAATCTTGCGCATATGAGTCATAGCGTTTGAAACATCGCCAGTACCTGCTTC
>WLPB01000160.1 GCA_009698975.1 Actinomycetota bacterium
ATCCACCACCAGCACCGCCAGCTGTTCCTGCTGCACCGTTCATCTGATTAAAGCTTGTAAACGTTCCGCCACCGCCACCGCCAGCAGTGAGAGAAGAGTTAAATGAAGTCGTTCCACCTCTTCTGCCGTACGGATTCTCTTGCGTACTAGATGGTGGGCCGCCGAGGCCACCAGTACCTACAAGAATGGGAATGTAGGTGGAGCTAGCTAATGGATAACTACCAATTTCAAAAACGCCACCGCCGCCACCGCCACCACCATTTTGGCTAGTTTGACTTGTGTATTGTCCGGCACCGCCACCGCCGCCGCCAACCACAAGTACGGATGCTGCTGTGACTGAATCTGGTTTCTTCCATCCGCCGTATTGAGTGATGTAAGTGCGCGGGAATGTAATTGTGGTGTATGGCCCATTAGTCACCACGCTCTTGACATCGACATAGTTGATTGAAGTCTGCGCAATCATGTCAGAGCGGGGCGCGCCGCCCATTGCAAAGTTTTGCAAATTCATTGAGTTAGTCAGGGAATTTCGATTAAAATCAAAGTAGAGCTGCATATTGGGGCTGGACGCGTCGCTCGAATGCATATCTGCTGCAATCTCCGCACCAGTACGAGCAACTTTCCACAACTTAAATTCGTCGACAGAGCCATAGAAGTAATTACCATCGCTTCTAAATCCCAAATACCACCATGTGTCATTGGTATTAACTACATCCGTGGTCGTTGAGTTTGGGGCGGCATCAGTGTATGGATTGCCCGTTCGGGTCCAGGCTAATTGACCATCTACATAGAGATCTACGGCATTAGCTTGTCCGTACCTCAACCGTTTAGTGAGTCCAATATGGTGCCACTCCCCTGCTGGAATTTTGACTCCAGTGTTTATCCATGTCCAGGTACTGTTCACGCCCCAAAGTGCGTATTGAAATTCTCCGTTTTGAATCTTTGTAACTAACACGCCCTCATAGTTAAAGAGTGCGCAATTACCTGAATTACAGACGGTCGCTGGATTAACCCATGCTTCTACTGTGAAAGTATCGTTGATATACATTCCACTGAGGTATTGCCCACGGAAATAGCTCGCATTAAAAGAAGCTGCAGTATCTGTTTCTGAAGAGATGGCAGCGCTTGCAAGAGCGATTCCATAGATGCGAGAAATGTACGTTTCGACGGCACGGATTTCACCTGCAGTTAACTCGCGATTGAAAATTAGCATATCCGCAAGTTCCCAATCGGATTTTTCACCATTCCAATAGTTATTGATTCCAAATCCAGTGGAGGTGCTCTGGTTATAAAGGTAATAGTGCCCTCCGCCATTATTGGCATCCTGATTTAATGTAATATCAACGCCGTTTTGGCGGAAGTACTTCAACTGATCTGTGCCAATCTGCCAGCCATGCACATTTGTAGTGTTACATCCGCCGCCTGTCAGCCAGGTGTTGTGATGGGCGCAGCCATTGACTCCGTTGTAAAGACTTGAAAGCCAATTGCCAGTGCTAGTTGTAATTACTCGCCCTTTGGATCCTCCGGTTACATATCGCGCAACGCTAAATAAGGTGTAGTTTGTAGGTAGATCACTCAACGTGATGATGTCGCTAGTGCCGCCCTTAACAACCAGATTTGTCTTATTGGAGTCGGTTGAATTGACGCCATCCATCGGACCTCGAGTTGTAATACTCGTCGTCGTTCCTGCAATTGCAGAGTTTGCCAGTGAGGCTCTACTGCCCGATGAATCAATCCAACCCTTACGCGTGGAATCGAGCAGTTGTAAACCATCTGGAGTCCACCGTGCAGATAACGATGATGAAATAGATGAAGGAAATGCGTTGGCAGCATCTGCGGCGTAGCGAATATATATAACTCCGGATCCACCCTTGCCACCTAAAGTGTTACCCGATGTTCCATAACCGCCACCGCCACCGCCACCGCCAGTTCCAGCGAGAGCCGATCCACCTGCAGAATTCACATTTGAATTACATGATGCCCCTGCTGCGCCGCCTGATGATCCAAGTTGTCCGTCCAGTGGTGTGCAGGCATTTTTATGAGTTCCTCCACCGCCTCCACCGCCAAATTCAACAACAGTCCCTGTGAAATAGTTTGAGATTCCTGTCTTTCCAATAGCGCCACGGGTATTGACTGTCGTTGCTGAGACTCCACCGGCGCCTCCTGCAAAGCCTCCATTTACCGCGGTTCCCCCTACGCCTCCCACTTTGGTATTTGTACCGTCACCTTTAACACCCATCGATCCACCATTGGCTGCCAGAAATAAGCCCGATGGAAAAGAGACTGTTGTTGAGTCTCCATTGCCACCACTCCATGCGTCAGTAAATGAAGCGCCGCCGCCATAACCGATTTTCACCGTGAGGTTAGTGCTGGCCGTTACAGGCAGCGCCGTTCGAAATATAGCTGCGCCACCACCGCCACCTGAACCGCCAAATGATCCACCGGCTCCACCTCCGCCAACTGCAAAGAGATCGATAGTTGTGACGCCTGCCGGAACTGTCCAGGTGCAACTTCCAGATGCAGAGAGTTTTATCACTCGATAGATATCGACTGTTTGTGGAGTCTCTGTACATGCAGAAATTGAGGCTGGCGTGTAATCAATAACGATGGATCCATCAGTATTTGCAACAGTCTCTGAACCTTGGGCTACGCCGCTATTACCAATAACGGCTGTTCCATCATTGGTGAAAACATAGTTTCCGCCGCGCATTCCGCCATTTCCTGCGCACTCTCCAGCACTTGCCGCATACACCGGCATCGCTGCTCCACCGTAATATCCACCACCGGATCCACCGGAACCGCCGCCGTCGTTAGTAGATCCTCCAGATGTAGTTGTGCATGCTGATGTTGTTCCGCCTGCGCCACCGGTAAATGATGCGCCGTTTAATGAGCTGGAAGAATATTCACTACCGACCCTGCCGGATCCTGCAACATTTGCTGCACCTCCACCGCCGCCAGCACCACCTGCGACTGCGCGAAGAACAGAATTAATTAAGAGAACTGATGCAGCTCCGCCGCCGCCGCCAGCACCTGAGAATCCACCTGAGCCCGCTCCACCACCAGAACCGCCATCAAAAGTTCCATTCGGCGATGTATCTGCACCAGCGGCGCCACCTCCACTG
>WLPB01000161.1 GCA_009698975.1 Actinomycetota bacterium
CCTTGGCTCCCGAAGCGTCTCGTTATCTCTGCACCTAACATTGTGCCGACAGTGCGATTGACGTTGCGTACTGGAAGATCGATTCGGACTTCACTCTTATTCGCAAGAGCTTCTTTTGCAAGTTCAATCAATTGATTATCAAGAGCCGCGGCTAATCCATGGTCCTGAGTCGTGGTGCAGTAGAGATCGGAGGTGACATCTGGGCGCGCCAGAAGTGGCGTGAGATCAAGACCGCTTGCCTTCCAGTGATCGACCGCCGCCTTCGTTTCAAGATATTCGACATGTCCGATTGCCTCTTGCAGTGTACGGAAACCAAGAGAGGCCAAAATCTCCCGTACCTCTTCTGCGATGTATTCAAAGAAAGTTTCGACAAACTCAGGCTTTCCTGAAAACTTTTTACGGAGTTCAGGATTTTGAGTTGCAACTCCGACTGGGCATGTGTCGAGATGACAGACGCGCATCATGATGCAACCTGAGACAACAAGAGGCGCAGTCGCAAAACCATACTCTTCCGCCCCGAGGAGAGCGGCTATAACTACGTCGCGACCAGTTTTGAGCTGACCATCTGCCTGGACGACAATGCGATCGCGAAGTCCATTGAGCAAAAGTGTCTGCTGGGTCTCGGCTAGGCCAAGCTCCCATGGAGCACCAGCGTGCTTGAGCGATGTAAGTGGTGATGCACCAGTTCCTCCGTCATGTCCGGAGATCAAGACTACATCTGCATGCGCTTTGGAAACTCCAGCAGCAACTGTTCCGACTCCTACTTCGGCAACTAGCTTTACATGAACTCGCGCATTCTTGTTTGCGTTCTTGAGGTCGTGAATCAACTGTGCTAAATCTTCAATTGAATAAATATCGTGATGTGGTGGTGGTGAGATGAGGCCAACTCCTGGAGTTGAAAATCGTGCCTTCGCAATCCATGGATACACCTTGTTGCCGGGTAATTGACCACCTTCGCCAGGCTTTGCACCTTGTGCGATCTTGATTTGAATATCATCGGCATTGACTAGGTAATTACTTGTTACACCGAAACGACCAGATGCAACTTGCTTTATTGCAGAACGCTTTGAATCACCGTTCTCCATTGGTGTAAAGCGATATTCATCTTCCCCGCCTTCACCAGTATTGGACTTTGCGCCAAGGCGGTTCATCGCGATCGCGAGAGTCTCGTGTGCTTCCTGCGAGATTGAACCGTATGACATTGCTCCGGTTGAGAATCGCTTTACAATTTCAGAGATTGGCTCGACCTCATCAATTGAGATTGGGGTGCGCTCTGTGAATGAGAAGAGACCACGGAGGGTCATCAGATTCTTACTCTGATCATTTACTGCAGTCGTGTAGCGCTTGAAAATGTCATATCGCTTATTGCGAGTTGAGTGCTGTAGTGCAAAGACGGTCTCTGGATTAAATAGATGTGGTTCACCATCGCGACGCCATTGGTACTCGCCACCGACCGCCAACTTCTTAGCGCCAGGAATCTCACCTCCGGGTGGATATGCAAGGAAGTGACGCTTGATCGTCTCTTCCGCAATGACATCTAGGTCTACTCCCCCAAGTCGAGAGGTTGTTCCAACGAAGAATTCATCGACTACATCTTGAGCTAATCCGATTGCTTCAAAGACTTGAGCGCCCGTGTAAGAAGAAATAGTTGAGATACCCATCTTTGACATCACCTTCAGGACGCCTTTACCGAGCCCCTTAATGATATTTCGAACGGCCTTTTCCGGAGTTATTCCACTAATCGCTCCTTGTCGAACAAGGTCCTCAGCAGTTTCCATAACAAGGTATGGATTGACTGCCGCTGCGCCATATCCCACCAAAAGTGCAACGTGGTGAACTTCGCGAACATCTCCAGCTTCGACAATCAAACCTACCTGGGTGCGAGTTTTCTCGCGAATGAGATGGTGATGAACCGCAGCTGTAAGCAGCAGTGATGGAATTGGACAATCTTCGGCATCGCCATCGCGATCTGATAGGACAATAATATGCGCGCCGTTATCGATGGCCTCTGTGACTTCCTTCTTAATTTCATCAAGGCGATTGCGAAGAGTGTTTCCATCTCCTGTAACTGGGAAGAGTCCGCGGACTACATAGGCCGCGAGCTCTGGATACTCTTCATCAACGTTTACATTTATAATCTTTGCGAGTTCATCATTATCAATCACCGGGAATGCCAATGAAATCTGCTTACATGACTCAGGACTTGGGTCGAGCAAATTATGCTCTGGACCAATCGAACCGCCCAGACTTGTCACAAGCTCCTCGCGAATTGCATCGAGAGGTGGGTTTGTTACCTGAGCAAATAGCTGTGTGAAGTAATCGAAAAGCAGACGTGGCTTATTCGAGAGGGCAGCAAGAGGAGTGTCGGTACCCATGGAGCCAAGTGCCTCTCCCCCACTCTTTGCCATAGGGGCGATGATGATCTTCAGCTCTTCCTCGGTATAACCAAAAGCTTTCTGTCGACGCACAACTGATTTGTGAGGATAGATGATGTGTTCTCGCGCGGGAAGTTCGGAGAGCTTTACCATTCCATCGCTGAGCCACTGTCCATAAGGAGCAGCATCTGCCAATTGATCCTTGAGTTCATCATCTTCGATAATGCGACCTGCTTCGATATCTACTAAGAACATCTTTCCTGGTTGCAAGCGACCCTTGCGAACAATTTTCTCTGCTGGGAAATCCAGAACCCCAACCTCAGATGCGAGAACAACGAGGCCATCTTCTGTCACCCAATAGCGCGACGGGCGAAGACCATTTCGATCGAGAACTGCCCCCACTTGATGGCCATTTGTAAAGGTAACGCAGGCTGGCCCATCCCATGGCTCCATCATCGATGCGTGGAATGCGTAGAAATCGCGACGCTTCTGCGACATCGTTGCATGGTTCTCCCATGCCTCAGGAATCATCATCAAGATTGAATGCGGAAGCGAACGCCCTCCAAGATAGAGAAGTTCAAGCACTTCATCGAAGGAAGCCGAGTCAGAACCTGACATCTCGACAATTGGAAAAATACGCTGGAGATCTTCGCCAAAGTAATCGCTATTGAGAAGGGATTCGCGAGCTCGCATCCAATTGCGATTTCCTTTGACAGTATTGATTTCACCATTATGAGCGA
>WLPB01000162.1 GCA_009698975.1 Actinomycetota bacterium
AATCGTCCAGTTTCGCGACCATGAAGCACAAGCTCCCGATCTGCGCGCTGTAGTGAGAGACAGATGCGCTTTGTGATGACAAAAGCTATTGGAGGTAGAACGATGATAGCAATTCGTGAGAACCACATCATCTGATTGATTGTGAGATCAAAGGTGGTCGCAATAATGTCATTTCCGCCGTTAAGAAGTGAAACCATCGTGAAGGTAAGGGCCATTGCACCAATTGCAGTGCGGTTCGGCGCATTGCGGGGACGATCGAGCAAGTGATGCTCGCGCTTATCGCCGGTAGCCCATGACTCAATGAATGGGTAGAGTGCAAGAAGCGTGAACATAATGCCTGGCAAAATTAATCCTGGGATAAGAATGTTCCACGAAATCGTGTAACCAAATGCATGCGTCTCTAACGGTGGCGCCATGCGCACAAGTCCATCAAGCCACCCCATATACCAATCCGGTTGTGAACCGGCAGAAATCTGCCCCGGTGTATATGGACCATAGAGCCAAATCGGGTTAATGGATGCAACTGCTCCGAGAAATGCAGTTACGCCGAAGACGATAAAGAAGAATCCGCCGGCTTTAGCCATGTAGACAGGCATTAATGGGTAACCAACAACGTTCTTCTCTGTGCGACCCGGTCCAGGGAACTGTGTGTGCTTCTGGTACCAGACGAGCATCAAGTGAACCGTGATGAGAGCCAAGAAAATTCCTGGAAGCAAGAGAATATGCACTGTGTAGATACGCGGTATAAAGGCCTCGCCCGGAAATGCTCCACCAAATGCAAAGAAAGCCAAGTATGAGCCGACAACCGGAAGTGCCTGAATAATTGCCTCGGCAATTCGAATTCCAGTTCCAGAGAGAAGATCATCAGGAAGTGAGTATCCAAGGAAACCCTCGACGATACCTAGGGTCAATAAACCAATACCGATAATCCAGTTGAACTCACGTGGCTTGCGGAATGCACCCGTGAAATAGACGCGCATCAAGTGAACGACGATTCCAACCATGAAGATCAGAGCAGCCCAGTGATGTATTTGGCGCATCAAAAGTCCACCGCGAACCTCAAAAGAGATATTGAGCGCCGACTCATAAGCTGCTGACATCTTTATTCCCTGAAGTGGGGCATAAGAGCCGTCATAGACGACTTCGCGCATGGAAGGGTCAAACCAGAACGTGAGGAAAGTACCTGAGAGAAGAAGGATTACAAATGAGTAGAGGCAAATTTCACCGAGAAGGAAGGACCAGTGGTCCGGGAAGACTTTGTTGAGATTCTTCTTCATCCATGCGGCAGCGCCGGTTCGATCGTCGACATATCCAGCTACATTGCCTGCAATTCTTTCACGTGCACTCATGATGATCGCTCCCAGAAGCTAGGTCCTACAGGTTCATTAAATGGTGCTTGTGCAATGAGGTATCCCTCAGAGTCAACGGTAATGGCCAACTGTGGAAGTGGGCGAGCTGCAGGTCCGAAGATGACCTTAGCTGCGCGAGTCACATCGAATGTCGACTGATGACACGGACAGAGAAGATGTTTTGTCTGTTGCTCGTAAAGTGCGACAGCGCAACCCATGTGAGAACAAATCTTCGAGAATGCAATGATTCCATCGTATGTCCAGGAAAGTCGTTCGTCATCTAAGTTGAAATCTTCCGGTCGAAGACGAATAAGGAGAACTGCATCTTTTGCAATGTCATTAAGTGAGCGATGTCCGCCCTCTGATAGCTCCGGAAGAGTTTGCGCAACTGCACCAACCTCTAGATCGGTAGCCTTGATTGGACGATCGCCCGGATCTGTAACAAGGCGAGTCCCCTTCTTCCACGATGTTTTCGATAACTCATCTTTAGGAAGGGGTCCTAAATCACGAAGAAGAACCAGGGGAGTCAGAGCTGAAAGCCCAAGCGCGAGACCAAGTGTGCGCTTAATGAGTGGCCTACGTCCGAGTCCGGCAGCACCAGCGCCCTCTTTTACGGTTTTTACGAAATCGGCGCGGTCTTCATCAGGTGATTTGAATTCGTGTCGCTCGACAATGACTTCCTGATCCGGCATTAAATGCTTTGCCCAATGAATAGCACCTGCGCCAATACAGAAGAGCGCGATAGCCATTCCGAGACCGAGAAATAATTGGTGGGAGTTCATCTCGCCGAGAACCGGAATAAATATAAATGATTCGGTATCGATAAAGATGTACGAGTAAATAGTAAGAATTGTTCCCAACGCCGACAAGATAAAGAGAATTGCAACTTGGCGCTCGGCCAACTTTGCGTATTTCTCATCTACATCTGCGCGACGAGGCTGATGGGCTGGAAGTCCTGGATCTTTGATGAGTTCGATTTCCTTTGTCATTGACCTATCTCGCTTTCATCGCCAACCAGACTGCGACGCCAATCAGCAATCCGATTCCTAGTGTCCAAGCCAAAAGTCCTTCAGTAACTGGTCCTACGCGACCAAGTGCTACTCCACCAAGCTGAGGTTCGCTCTCGGCAGCCTTAATCCACTTAATGATGGATAACTTCTCCTCTGGAGTAATTGTTTTATCGCTAAAGACCGGCATCGACTGTGGTCCAGTAACCATCGCTTCATAAATATGTGTTGGAGTGACGCCCATCAAAGTTGGGGCGTACTTTCCTTGGGTGAGAGCGCCACCCTGGGCGGCAAAGTTATGGCACATCGCGCAATTGGTGCGGAAAAGCTCGCCACCTTCAGCAGTGCTTCCATCGCGTTCAAAGTTGAGCATATCTTCTGTTGGAATTTCTGGCCCTGGGGCAAGTGATGCAACATAGATTGCAAGAGCATTTACTTCTTGCGGAGTGTAAACCGGTGCCTTTCGCATAGCCTGGGTACTCATATCAGCCATCGGCATACGACCGGATCCAACTTGGAAATCTACAGAGGCCGCACCCACGCCAATAAGTGATGGAGCGACAGTGCCGCCTTCTGCATTGAGCCCGTGGCAGGAAGAGCAGCCCTTAAGGAAGAGTTGTCTTCCTTCTTCAATCAGAGTGCTTCGATCAGCAGCTGTTGTCTCGGGGGTCGTAACAGCGCTAGCTACCTGGAAGGTTGTTCCGATGGCAAGCAATGCGAACACGAGGAGAAATGGTCCGGCAGCACG
>WLPB01000163.1 GCA_009698975.1 Actinomycetota bacterium
ATTTCGCTCTGGCTATGGAACTCACTAAATTCTGGAATGAGTTCATACTCAATTTCAGCAAGTCCCTGCCAAGATTGCGCAATCTCAGGCAATCTCTTGCTTGTTACCTTTGCAGCAGGGCGTTGGTATGGCTGCTTGAGCTTCTCCATACGCTCAACGATCTGAGCGGTGATATCTGGGGGAAATAGTTCAAAATCAGACTCTGCCGCCTTAAGGAGTAAGAGCTTGCAGGCAAGCAGTTGTGATTGCACTTCAGCATGGACATATTGAGCAAATTGGGAATCAGTATTTCCACTCTGGGTCTGCTTTAGCAGAGTCTCTAGCTCACCCTTTTTGATGATGTCGCTAAGAAATTGAAAGGCAAAGCCTTGATCTTTCTGGATGCTAAAGAGCATTGCTCCGACAATAAACAGTGCTATCACAGCGAACCCACTGATGAGATACCCCGTAATCATCCCTGATATTGAAGATCTCACATCAACGGTGGCTGTATTTTGAACTATGAAAGTGATCGGATAAATAACGGTTATGAGTATGGCTAAAAAGGTGAGGTTTAATCTCCAGAAACCCTGGTCAGTATTGATTTTTGGCAAGAGCACGCGATCGAGAATGAGCACCATGGATGTCCACGTCACTTGGACAATACACGTTTCCCAAAATCCGATTCTGCTTGTCTGCGCAACGAGAGTAAAAGGAAAGGTGAGAACAATGACTGGGATTGCAGGAATTCTCTGATTTTCCAGTGTTCTGCGCATCACAGAGAAGAAACTTGCCTTTATCCAGAGCAAATCTCCATCTTTCCACCGTGACTGGGAGAGGGGGCGGATATGTTCGTTGATCAGTGAATCAATATCAGCAGAAGCTTGCTTAATTTCAGATTGGCTTGGTTTGCTGCCGACGGTGTTAACAATCTTCTCTTGAAGAGCTCCAATGATTGTAACTAATTCACTTGTAGATTTCTTTGCAATCTGAGGAAGGTCTACGATTCCCTTTTCTAGGATCTCAGTGAGAAATTCCTTCACCTTCTCTCTGAAGGTGAAGCCATATTCCATGATAATTGCCCCAGCTTGCATCCAGTAAAAGACTGCTAACGCTGAGTTCGCGATGCGAACTGGGAGAGAGAGTGAATCCTCAAGCCCCATCAATGGAGCCACAATGCCAATGGCCGAGCCACGAGCAATACCCATCAAGATCACAAGGAGAAATTGCTCTGAAAGATTCTTGGAAGATCTGCCGTAGTACACAAATGGATACATAGCGCTGTGGGCAATCAATCCAAGCAATAGCCAGAGGAGAAGCTCCCTGCCCCCATCAATCTTCGTGGGAGTTGTTGCAACAGCTAAGACGAGAGAGATGGGGTAGGTCCACAGAAATACCTTTGTATTGATGAGTCCAGAAGGAAGCAACCTGACAACCTGTCGCACCTCATCAAAAATACTCGCTTGTTTCATAGCGCCTTCAATGTCAGAGATTCAATTGCCTGCATACTCTCGCCCAGTAGCTGATTGGCACTTTCCAGCAGCTCCTTCTTTCGCGATGCGCTGATCTGACCCAAACTCTGTGTCTCCATCAAATGCAGGGCCATCGTGACTCCAGCGATCTTGCCTTGAAGTGTTCCAAAGCGAGTATCAAAGAGTGATTGATCAATGACTTCATTGCGCACAGATAAGAGATGGATTGCATTCCGCAAATTCGAACCCTTGATATTGGCGCCATCAAACTCTCGTCCCGTATTGACTAATAGTGAGGCAATGACGGAGGCCACATACACCCCGTAGACAGACTTCAACCCTGAGTACCAGGGTGCGTATGGATTGTTGAGATTAAATCCAAGGGTTGGTTGAAGTAAGTTAAAGATGTATTGCACAGAAAATGCCGCAGCAAACCCGAAAGGCATTAAGAATGTGCGAAGAGATGGCTTTTTCTTAATCAAGATTGATATTGGTAAAAGAATCGAAACGACAAAGATTGCGCCGATTATTCCTGCTGCAACACCCTTAATACCATTTCGTGGGAACTGGCCTGTGGCTGAACCCAAGATCATCACCAATAAGGTGAGGCGGATAGAGATCATCTTTGGGATCACATGCGACCAGTAGGGAATCTGTAACCCAGAGTTATATTCATCTAGGTTGCTCTTACTACTTCCTTCATACTCTAACTTCTGCTGGTTGATCGCCTTTGATATCTCTTGGCTCTGGGTGAGAAGTTGGTGAAGGCCTTGCTCATTATCTGCATCACGACCTGCCAATAACTTCTGAATTCCTGATCTGAGTGCAACTACCTGCGGTAGCAATTGCGCTTCAAAGACGCTGAGAACGCGCTTTCGCTTCTCATCCTCTTGGTCTGTGAGCTGAGTCCGCTCTTCATGAAGTAGTCCACCAAGTGAGTTCAGGGCTTGAGTCTCAAGACGTCTGCGCTCGATTGTGCCAAAGTAAAAAGCGGTCACTGCCATGGCACCTGACGTATATAAGACGGCTGCAGGAAGGCGAATGGTTAGCTCTGCCTCATACCCAAAGGCCCATACGGCATAGATAGCTGTGAATCCTCCACGCACGAGCCCCGTTGAAACCCAGACAAAGAGACAACGAGAGAGTGGCTGAAGTTTGGTTTTGCGATCTCCAAGAAGGAAGAGTTGCACAAGAAAGAGATAGAGACTTGCAACAAGCTCTCCTGCAAAGGCAATCGTTGCTGCCTGTGTTAATCCAACTCCGTTAAGTAACTGCTCGCGCTCAATGGAGGTGAGAAAGCCAAAAGGAAAGACCAGCACGAGATAGGTACGAATGGAGACAGCCCAGCGACCAGTGGCGGCATACCTAAACTTTTGAAGAGCAGATTTCACTTCACAACTACCTTGCCCTGCTGCCACATCCGCACAGCCAAAACCCGAGGATTGAAATCCTCATCACTTTTAATACCTAAGCTTGCAAAGGTTCTCTGAACCAAGGTCTCAGTAGCTCGAAGAGAAGTCCCACGCTTTCGAGCAATCGCTGCATTGGTAAAGCCTTCAGCAAGGAGCAACAAGATCTCACCCTGTGTAGCACTGATGACA
>WLPB01000164.1 GCA_009698975.1 Actinomycetota bacterium
CTCTCGGAAAAGGTGTCGATGCTGTCTTAATTCGTTCTGCAACAAAGATGGATGCAGAAGCGATTGCGGCAGCAAAGGGCCTGAAGGTAATCGCACGTGCTGGCGTGGGCCTTGATAACGTTGATATTCCAGCCGCTACAGCTGCAGGTGTCATGGTTGTTAACGCACCGACATCAAATATTGTCTCTGCTGCCGAGTTAGCAATCTCTTTGCTTCTTGCATCAGCTCGATTTATCTCACCAGCTCATGCAGCTCTTAAGGCTGGTAAGTGGGCACGTTCCAAGTACACCGGAGCCGAGCTATTCGAGAAGACTCTCGGAATCGTTGGCTTCGGTCGTATTGGTCAATTAGTCGCTCACCGCATGCAGGCATTTGGTATGAACGTCATTGCATATGACCCATATCTACAACCTGCTCGCGCCGCACAATTAGGCGTCGAACTCGTTGAACTCGATGAGCTATTAAAGCGTTCTGACTTCATCACCATTCACCTTCCAAAAACTAAAGAGACTGCAAACCTCATCGGGGTAGAGGCTCTCAAGAAAGTTAAGAAGGAAGTTCGCATTATCAATGCAGCGCGTGGCGGTGTACTTGATGAGGCAGCGCTTTATGACGCAATCACTGAAGGTCGCGTTGCCGGTGCTGGTCTTGATGTTTATGTGACCGAGCCATGCACCGATTCACCGCTCTTCCAGCTAGATCAAGTTATTGCTACGCCTCACCTCGGCGCATCTACTGATGAGGCTCAAGAGCGTGCCGGAATTGCAGTAGCGGTATCTGTTCGTAAGGCACTTGCCGGCGAACTAGTCCCTGATGCGGTTAACGTTAAGGGTGGCGCAATCCACGATGAGATCCGTCCATCGCTTCCATTGGTCGAGAAGATGGCTCAGATTGCAACAGCACTTGCCGGCGAGATTCCAGTATCTATGGATATTTCGGTCAAGGGCGATATCTCAGGACATGACTCATCCATACTTGCGATCAGCGCGCTAAAGGGCGCCCTCCTTGCAACAGGATGCGAAGACGTTACTTACGTCAACGCGCCAGGTCTTGCCGCAGAACGCGGCATGACTTCATCAGTATCAACTACACCTGATAGCCCTGAGTACCGCAGCATGATTTCACTTCATGCAGCACTCGCTAGTGGCCATCAGATTCGCGTTGATGGAACACTGATGGGGATAAAGAAGACAGAGAAAATCATTGCAATTGATGGTTTCGACCTTGATCTTCCACCAACCGAGAACCTTCTCTTCCTTCGCTACACAGATAAGCCTGGTGTCGTTGGTGCAGTCGGTAACACTCTCGGCACATCAAAGATCAACATTGCAGGAATGCAAGTTGCCCGTGAAGCAGCTGGCGGAAAGGCCCTCATGGCGCTCACCGTTGATTCAACTGTTCCTGATGCAGTTACCGATTCAATCAAGAAAGAGATTGCAGCAGATTTAGTTCGCTCAGTCTCATTGGTAGGTTGATGTAGCGATGTCTAAGTCATTTAACCTTGCGGTTATTCCAGGAGATGGAATCGGCACGGAAGTTGTAGGTGAAGGCCTAAAGGTTCTTGACGCTGTCGCAGCAAAGTACGGCGTTACTTTCAAAAAGACTCATTACGACCTCGGCGCTGGCTACTGGCACCGCACAGGAGAAGTACTTCCTGATTCAGTGTTGGCAGAGCTTGCGAAGGCAGATGTCATTCTCTTGGGCGCTGTTGGCGATCCATCAGTGCCATCAGGGGTTCTCGAGCGTGGTTTGTTGCTTAAGCTTCGCTTCGCATTCGATCACTACATCAATTTACGACCTGCAAAGTTAATGCCTGGAGTCACCGGACCATTAGCAACCAAGGCTCCTATTGATTTTGTTGTGGTGCGCGAAGGCACTGAAGGTCCATATGTTGGCGCTGGTGGAGTTCTCGCTGAAGGTACCGACGCGGAAATAGCAACGGAAGAATCCCTTAACACTCGTCGTGGTGCTGAGCGTGTGATCCGTGATGCTTTCGAACGCGCCTCACTGCGCGAGCGAAAGAAGCTAACTCTCGTGCATAAGAACAATGTTCTTACACGTGCCGGCGGTCTGTGGACTCGCACCTTCAATGAAGTTGCTAAGGAATATCCAGCCATCACAACCGATTACTTGCATGTAGATGCGGCATCAATGTTCTTTGTTACAAACCCAGAGCGCTTCGATGTTGTTGTCACCGATAACCTCTTCGGAGATATCCTGACCGATATTGCTGCTGCTATCTGTGGCGGAATCGGACTTGCAGCTTCCGGAAATATCAATCCGACTGGAAAATTCCCATCAATGTTTGAGCCGGTCCATGGCTCTGCACCGGATATCGCTGGTAAGAACATTGCAGATCCAACCGCAACAGTGATGTCTGTGGCCATGATGCTTAACCATCTAGGTCTTACCGATGCTGCTCGCGATGTCGAAGCTGCAGTAGCAACCGATTTGCTCAACCGCGGAGATGCCAAGCGCAGTACGACCGATGTCGGCGCAGCGTTAGTAGCGTTGGTGAAGTAAATGAAGATCACTCTCAATCCCAATGCAGTACCCGCCGAAAAGCGCGCAGCTCTTATAGCTGAAGGCGGATTCGGTAAGTACTACACAGATCACATGATTACTTGTGATTGGTCTGAGAGCGATGGATGGTCCGAGCCAGAGTTAGTTCCATATGGACCAATAACACTTGACCCAGCAACCGCAGTTTTTCACTACGGCCAAGAGATCTTCGAAGGCATGAAGGCTTATCGCCAGCCCGATGGCAGCGTTGCCCTCTTTAGGCCTGAAGCAAATGCTCGTCGCTTTGCTAGTTCCGCTCGTCGTTTAGCGCTGCCTGAAATGCCAGAAGAACTCTTTCTTGAAACCGTTAATACTCTTGTCAAGCAAGATATCAATTGGGTACCAAGCCAAGTAGGGGAGTCTCTCTACATTCGTCCATTCATGATTGCTACTGAAGTAGGTCTTGGTGTTCGACCATCTAATAAAGCGAAATACATTCTCATTGCAACTCCTGCTGGCGC
>WLPB01000165.1 GCA_009698975.1 Actinomycetota bacterium
TATCTACAATGGCACCTTGAAAGAGGTCTTCGAAGTTTGCCGATGGTGGAGAGAGCGTGAGTAGGAAAAATTCAGGCAAGATTGAAGTTCCACACCATATTGCAATGGTGATGGATGGCAATGGGCGTTGGGCGAAAGAGCGCGGATTGCCCCGTACATCAGGCCATGAAGCTGGCGAGAAAGTTCTCTTTGATCTTGTTGAAGCAGCGATTGGTTTCGGCGTTAAAGAGATGAGTGCATATGCATTCTCAACCGAGAATTGGAAGCGCTCTCCAGAAGAAGTGAAATTTCTTATGGGATATAGCCGTGAGTCTCTTCGCAATAGACGAGATCGACTTCACGAGCTTGGCGTTAAGGTGCAGTGGATTGGTCGCCCGCAGCGTCTATGGAAATCAGTTATTGAAGAGCTTGAAATCGCAGAAGAGCTCACCGCTAAGAATAAGAAGTTCACTCTCAATATGTGTGTGAACTACGGGGGACGAGCAGAGATTGTTGATGCCGCAACCGAGCTTGCTCGGGATGTTAAGCGCGGAAAAGTGAAGGCTGATTCCATTACCGAAAAGACTTTTGAAAAGTATCTCTATGCGCCGAAGATGAGCGACGTTGATCTCTTCTTGCGCTCATCAGGTGAGCAACGCACCAGCAACTTCTTACCGTGGCAGGCTACCTATGCTGAGTTCGTATTTATGGATGTTCTGTGGCCGGATATGACCCCGAAGACTTTATGGCGGGCGATAGAGGAGTACTCGGAACGAGACCGTAGGTTCGGCAAAGCTTAGTTTTTAGTAGTAGTTATCAGTAATAGTGATCAGTACTAGAAGCGTGCCCCGGAGAGGTATTAGCATTTGCTGCAGATACCAAATATCTCGGCTGTGTGGCCTACCTCGCGAAAACCATGGTCTTCACCCACTTTACTGGCCCACTTTTCAATTGCACCACCTTCAATTTCAACTGTTTCACCGCAGCTCTTGCACACCAAATGATGATGATGTGTTTCTCCGCAGAGGCGGTAGATAGCCTCACCATCATCACGCCTTAGGACATCAACAATCTTGTCATTGACCAGACTCTGAAGTGAGCGATACACAGTGGTCAGGCCAATGCTCTGACCTTCTCTTTGCATAAGGCGGTACACCTCTTGAGCGCTAGCAAAACCACCAGCACGTTCAAGAGTGCTTAAAACTCGAGGGTTAGATCTCGACATTTATTTATTCCATGCCATGGAGGAATGCTACAAGCGCCCACATGATTGCAACTCCACTGATAGTCGCAAGGATTGTGTAACGGGATGAGTGCTTTGAATGTGCCTCGGGCAAAATATGTGAAGTAGCTAAGTAGATAACTATTCCAGCAAAGAGTGCGAGATATGTAGCAACGAAATTATCACTCAGCACAATTGTCGAACCGAGCACAGCTCCAGAAATACGAGCAATGGCATCGACCCCTAATAGCCAGATACCCTTCTTCCCCCACTTGCCGCTCTTGATGAGGAATGAAACTGTATTGAGGCCATCGCTAAATGCGTGGACAAGAAGTGCGATAAAGACTGCAACACCAAGTTTGTTGTTGACTTCAAATGCAACACCCAGTGCTAGACCGTCAAGGAAGACATGGCCGCCCATGGCGATTGCACCTAATGAACCTGCGATATTCGAAGAGTGACTATGGTCGTGGCCGTAGTCTGATTCAGCGGGCTCGTGAGATCCGAAGATTTGTTCATAGAAGTGAAGCAATAAGAATCCACCAATGAGGGCGATTGAAACCACGGGAGCATGGAGAAATTCACTCGTTCCCAACTCGAATACTTCTGGCAGCAGATCAAATGCAACGAGACCAAGGAGCAAGCCGGCTGACAATCCAAGGACGAGATGAAGGCGGTCCTTTGATTTGATGGCGATAAAGCCACCAGCAGTTGTTGCGATAGCGGTCAGGGCGGCGAGGACGATGGCGATATTCATAGCGTGAAGGTATCACAAATGAAAATGATTTTCATTATCGCAATCAGTACCCCTAAGCTGATCCCATGATTGCAATCGCTCGTTTTGAGGTTCCGCTGGCGCAGGCAGGGCAATTTAGAGGCCAGATTGAGCGTGCCCGCCAAGTTTTTTCAGAGCGCGATGGCTATATCTCTGGCGGTTTTGGACAGAATCTCGACGATAACCAGCTGTGGAGCCTGGTCACAATTTGGCAGAATGTCGGCTCATATCGCAGAGCACTCAGTGCGCTTCCAGTAAAGATGGAGGTTGTTCCACTACTTGCAACTGCTATCGATGAGCCTGGAGCATATTCCGACGACCTGTAGTGCGGTAAAATTCATCCACGTTCATTTAACAGCAGATTCGTTATGCGAGCGCCGACAGCCAGCCGGAGCATCAATCCAGACTCTCCGACTTATTTAGCGGATGGAGTCCCAATGGCGGTAGATCGCTTAGAAAATATTGTTTCCCTCTCAAAGCGTCGCGGCTTTGTATTTCCTTCATCAGAAATTTATGGCGGATTGCGCGCCTCATGGGATTACGGACCACTCGGCGTCGAACTCAAGAACAATGTAAAGCGCCAATGGTGGAAGTCTATGGTGATGGGGCGTGAAGATGTTGTCGGTCTCGACTCATCAGTCATCCTGGCACGCGAAGTCTGGGAAGCATCTGGCCACGTTGCGACATTTAGTGATCCGCTTACCGAATGTACTGCTTGCCATAAGCGTTATCGCGCAGATCATTTGGAAGAACAGTACGAAGCAAAGCATAAGAAGAAGCTCGAATCACTGACAGAGATGAACTGCCCTGCCTGTGGCAATAAGGGTCAATTCACAACACCAAAGCAGTTCTCGGGTCTGCTTAAGACATACCTTGGCCCAGTCGAAGACGAGTCAGGTCTTGCTTATCTTCGCCCTGAAACAGCGCAAGGAATCTTTATTAACTTTGATCAAGTCATGACGACTTCGCGTAAGAAGCCACCATTTGGTATCGGCCAGATTGGTAAATCTTTCCGTAATGAAATTACACCTGGAAA
>WLPB01000017.1 GCA_009698975.1 Actinomycetota bacterium
AATCACATTGGTCGGCAACCTCGTTGACGATCCAGAGCTTCGCTTTACACCCTCGGGTGCGGCGGTAGCTAAATTCCGCGTTGCTTCAACCCCTCGTTACCTCGATAAGAACACTAACGAGTGGAAAGATGGCGAGAGCCTCTTCCTTCAATGCAATATCTGGCGTCAAGCTGCTGAGAATGTTGCTGAGTCATTGACTAAGGGAATGCGCGTCATTCTCACAGGTCGTCTCAAGCAACGTTCATATGAGACAAAAGAGGGCGAAAAGCGCACAGTCTTTGAGGTAGAAGTTGATGAAGTAGGTCCATCGCTTCGCAATGCAACAGCTAAGGTCACACGTACCCAGCGCGCTGCAGGCGGAACTGGTGGAGGGGGCTTTACAGCTCCAGCTACTGACTTCAATGAAGATCCATGGGCTGCAGCATCGACTTCACCAGCCGGTGGCGGATGGGGATCAACTCCATCAACAACCGACGAACCACCTTTCTAATAATAGAAAAGTAATTATCCGTAACTACACCATTCCTACTCAGGTAGGGCCCGAAAAGGAGCACCACAATGGGAGCAAGAAATAACCGTAACCTCAAAGAGGTTAAGAATAAGGGCGCTAAAGCAGCTGCTCTTAATAAGAAGTTCAAGAAGAAGCCTTGCAGCTTCTGCCGTGACAAGGTCTCATATATCGATTACAAAGATATTGCGACCCTTCGTAAGTACATCTCAGATCGCGGCAAGATCCGCGCTCGCCGTGTCACCGGTGCATGTACTCAACATCAACGTTCAGTAGCAACAGCGGTCAAGAACAGCCGTGAAGTAGCGCTACTGCCTTACACATCTTCAGCGCGATAAGGGGAATTTGATATGAAACTCATTCTTACTCGCGAAGTTGCAAAGCTCGGCACAGCCGGAGACGTTGTAACAGTTAAAGATGGATATGCACGTAACTTCCTCCTTCCACGCGGTGCAGCAATTGCATGGACACTTGGTGGAGAGAAGCAAATCGAAGGAATTCGCCGCGCACGTAGCGCACGCGAAATCCGCGATATCGATCACGCTAAAGAGGTTAAGGCTTCACTCGAAGCCGCAACTATCTCAGTTACTGTGAAGACAGGTACTGCAGGGCGTCTCTTCGGTTCAGTAACCGATAAGGACATTGCAGCAGCTATCAAGTCAGTAACAAAGCTTGATATCGATCGCCACAACATTAAGACATCCGGTCACATCAAGAAGACTGGTTCATACACTGTAAAGGTTTCACTGGGACATAGCGTTGTCGCATCTGTTGCCATCACAGTTGTTGGTGCTTAATTAGCTTCTAGATTCAAATAGATAAGGCCCGTCACGAAAGTGGCGGGCCTTATCTCTATATTTAATTTTAAGATGTCTTCATTAAGTTTCAAAGAATCTTCAAACCCCAATATGCAAGATACGGTGTTAATTTTTGGTAGAAAGTTGATACTTCGATACCAAAGGTGGAGAGGAAGTTTGCCCTCCAATCTTTGGAACTTTTGAAACTTATCATGTACTCCGCAATCTTTTCCTGGCCGAAGGTAGCTGTAAGCGCTTCAAATGCAAGACCGCCCAATAGATAACAGCTACTTGGATTTCCTCCGCCGCCAGGGGTTTCGATTTCTCTAAAGAGTGCAGTAATTTTCTCCATAGAACCTTCAGCCATGATTCTTGGAAGAGTGCGAGCATTCTGCGGATTTCCTTTTCCCCGATCATAATTATATGTCTGACCGATATACATATTGAGTCGCTCTTTGCCATTGGGATCTTGAAGTGAATACCCGACAGCATTTCCATAGAAGTGAGCCATGCCTTCTGTTATCCAACAAGGCGAGTAATCCGGTAGCGAATTGTTCGAGTATTGGAAAAAGTGCGTGTACTCATGAGGCCCCGTTTGAAGATTTCCGAGCCCCTGACCAGTAGCTAAACATTGAATATTTGTATAAACACCACCAGGTCGGGCACCGAGCGCAAACCCACAGTTATTTTGAGTAATCATTAGAGTTATTGATTGATAAAGCATCGAATTGAGTTTTTCAGAGAGAACAATACTTTCAGCCCATTCCGAATCTTTCTCGCTTACATAAACAAACCTAACTTTCTCTGGCATGAAGTAAGGACTCCAAAGGCCAGCAATTCGGTCGATACCTAGTTTCTCTTCAGATAAACGCTTGGGATCAACCCCCGGACCGACAATGTACGTGATGTTTAATTTCGATGAATCAAAGGCAATTATCTTCTTATTAACCACCCGAAATGCAATTATCGAAGTCCACTCTGGATCAAGATTATCAAGGGTAATTTCATTGGTTGGACCTGTTGGCGTCGGCGAAGGAGTTGGCGTCGGAGAAGGAGTTGCCGTCGGAGAAGGAGTTGCCGTCGGAGAAGGAGTTGGTTTTACGACTACACCCTTATTCCACAGTAACTTTTTTCCACTTTTTACGCAGGTGTAGCTCTTATTCAAGTAACGAACTTTTTGATTCATTACTTTACAGATAGTTCCGGGAGTAACTTTCTGTGCGGAATCAGCGTTAACAGGAAGTAGCACTACAGCCAAGGCAATCAAAAGCGCTTTGGTAACTCTCCCTTTAGCTCGCATACCAAAAGGGTAATAGGCAGATTAACTCTTGTGGGGTTTTGAACAGTCATACCTGCCCTCTACCCCAAAATTAATTTCTCGTTAAGTAACCCCAAGCGAGTGAGGCTGCAATCGCTATCCAAATTTGATAAGGAACCAGCAGCCACCCCATAACTACTGAGGCTCTAAACGTTAAATAAAGAAGAGGAATTGTCAGCAGTGCAGCTGTTACCAACGAGATGGTTGCTAACGTGAAGTTATGGGGAACGTAGAATTGGTAAGCCCACATTAAAGCTGCAAAAATACTTAACCCGAAAAAAGATAACCAAGCTATATTTTCTAATCGCGTTAAAGATTTAGAAACTTGATAAGAAGCGATGCCAAGGACCATAAAGTTATAAGGCCAGATAAGTCCAATTACATAGCTAGGCGGCTGCCAGGGTGGTCGTTTGAGAGTTAAGTACCAACCAGGAGAGGAAGAGACCCAGATCCCTGAACCAAAGGCATAGACGAAGACAAGGAGAATTCCAATTGCTGCAAAAAGGGTTCTGGAATCCATCCCAAAACTCTAACGAGTAATGCCGAGAGGGTTACCAACGGCTTGCCCGCCATTGCCTCACTATGTGAGATTGCAGTGAGGCAATTGCATCCACAGTAATCCACGCTTATTGGGCGAGTTATCCACCGTTATCCACACTTCTCCACAACTTATCCCCACCCTTACACACAGGAAATCGCTACTTACCCACACCTTTACCCACACCCACCTTCGCTTTTGTCGGTGGAAGGGGGCAAGCTCCACCTCGTGAGTATCGCTGAATTCCCAACTAATACCCCTCGTAGCGTCGGGGCTGAATTCGAGCGCACTCCTCCCCAAGATCTGCAAGCAGAACAATCAGTTCTTGGCGGAATGCTCTTATCTAAAGATGCAATTGCAGATGTTGTCGAACATTTACGTGCACGCGACTTCTATCGCCCCGCACACGAACTTATCTTCGAAGCAGTTCTTGATCTCTACGGTCGCGGCGAACCAGCCGATGCAATTACCGTCTCTGCAGAACTTACAAAGCGCGGAGAAATTGCTCGCGCAGGTGGTGCGCCATACCTTCACACTTTAATTTCCTCAGTACCAACAGCTGCAAATGCTGGTTACTACGCAAAGATTGTTCTTGATCATGCAATCATGCGCAGACTCGTTGAAGCAGGAACGAAAGTTGTACAACTTGGTTACGATCAAAATGGCGAAGTTGATGATGCAGTCGATGCAGCGCAAGCCGAAATCTACGCAGTAACCGAGCGACGTTCATCTGAAGATTATGTTCAACTCAGTACCTTACTTCCACAGGCACTCGATGAGATTGAAGCAATCTCTAAAGGAACAGGCATCGAAGGAGTTAAGACTGGTTTCCGCGATCTCGATCTTTTAACTCACGGATTGCATCCAGGAAATATGATTATTCTCGCTGCACGTCCTGCTGTTGGTAAATCAACACTCGGACTTGATATAGCACGGCATGCATCTATTCACGATAACCAAACTTCTGTCATCTTCTCTCTCGAAATGTCGAAGTCTGAAATCACAATGCGTATGTTGGCAGCTGAAGCCCGAGTAGGTCTTAACAATATTCGCTCAGGACAACTTAGCGATGACGAGTGGGCAAAGCTTGCACGTCGTATGGGCGAGATCTCTGACGCACCACTCTTTATCGATGATTCACCAAATCTTTCAATGATGGAGATTCGCGCAAAGGCCCGTCGCCTTAAGCAGCGTCACGATCTCAAACTCATTGTGATCGACTACCTACAGTTGATGTCATCAGGTAAGCGCGTTGAAAACCGCCAACAAGAAGTCTCTGATTTCTCTCGCCAAATTAAGTTGATGGCGAAAGAGCTCAATGTCCCTGTTATTGCTATCTCTCAGCTCAACCGCGGCCCAGAACAACGCTCTGATAAGAAGCCTATGCTCTCCGATCTTCGTGAATCAGGTTCAATCGAACAAGACGCTGACGTTGTTATCTTGCTTCACCGTGAAGATATGTATGACTCACAGAACCGCGCAGGCGAGGCTGATTTAATTATTGCTAAGCACCGTAACGGTCCTACCCGCACGATTCCTGTATCAGCCCAGCTGCACTTTGCGCGCTTCTTTGATCTGGCACAGAATAATTCACCGCGTCAGTGGGGCACACCAGATTCACCTCCCGCAACAGCACCTGCTGGTTATGTTCCCGAATCACCATATGGCGATCAACAACCAGCCGAACCCGGCGATGGCGGTTGGAACGAATAATTTAAATGGAGATCACCTTTACCTCTGAAGTGATTGAGTGGCGAGGACCGGCACCATTTCTCTTCGCACCTATTCCAGCAAAGTACACAGCCGAGATTAAAGAAGCCTCAAAGACGGCGAGTTATGGCTGGGGATGTATTCCTTGCGGGATCACAGTGGGCAAGACATCAACTACGACCGCACTCTTTCCTAAAGATGGAAGATACTTACTACCAATCAAAGTAGCGATTCAGCGAGCAGAGGGCGTTGGCCTCGGAGATAAAGTTACCGCGACGTTTTCGATCGATCTGCCAGGTAAATACCTATAAGAACCACAACGGCACCTACTAATTGAATGCCGTCCCAACTCTGACCTAGCCAAACCCAAGCAAAGGCACCAGCTAAGACAGGTTCTAGCATTCCAATGACACTGCTCTTCGATGCGCTCAGAATACGAAGACCACTAATCACAAAAATATAAGGAACGATTGTTCCCATCACAATCACCCAGAGCAGCAGTAACCATCCAGGAAAAAGATGACCAGCCAGGTAACCATGGAGATCCATCTCCATTGTGAAAACTTCAGTAGGAAAATTCCAAACAGGAAGTACGACTAACCAGAAAGAGGCTGCAAAACCGAGACCGATAATGGTCGAACTCAAAGGGTGTCGATTAGCTCCGAACTTATCTCCGAGAAGGAAGTAGGTCGTGAGAGCAAAGGCGCTACCAAGAGCTCCAGCCAAGCCCAATAAGTCGAATTTAAAGCCGTCCCAGATCTTGGTGACCAGCACCAGCCCAACGAGAGATAAACAGATAGCGAACCACATATCCCCTGCAACAAAGCCTTTACGGACATATTTGATCCAGAGCGCAATCCAGATTGCAGCGGTGAATTCGAGAACAAGAACTAGTCCGAGCGGTAATCCACGTTCAATACCGAGAAAATAACCAACATTTACCAAGGCGAATCCCACGATGCCATAAGCGGCAGCAATTGGTAAATCCTTACGACTGAGGCGAAGAAGTTCACGGCGAAAGAGAAGCGCGCATATTGCCATGATTGAGAAAGCGGCAATTGCACGAATCTGTGCTAATCGAAAAGCTGACATATGTTCTAGGACGACAGTTGAGAAAATTCCGTTAACCGAAAATGTCACCGCGCCGAGAATAAGATAAAGCTCGCCGCGATGTTTCTTTAACATCTGGCGAGCTTATCTTAATTATTGATTTAAAAGGCCTAGAAGGCGGATTCAGCAATATCCATAATCGCGCTATCTGTTGCTTCTACAATCTTTCGATCTGCAGTGATATGTGGAAGAACGTTATGAACAAAGAAGTGAGCTGCAGCAATTTTGCCGGTATAGAAATCTACATCTTTGCCGGTTGCAGTCGGTAGCTTCTCAGTAGCAATATCAGCTTGTCGTAGCAACAACCAAGAGGTAATGATGTCACCGACAGCCATGAGCGCACGCGATGTATTGAGGCCCACCTTGTAGATTTCATCTGACTTCTCTTGTGATGCCATTGCATGGCCAACAAGAACGCCGATAATTCCGTTGAGATCACCCACCGCTTTAAGCAAGACTTGCTTCTCTGCAACATTTGCGCCGCCAGCCTCAGCAAAAGCAGCAATCTCTTTAGCAAGTGAACCGAGAGCCTTGCCTCCATCTTTAACAACTTTGCGGAAGAAGAAGTCGAGCCCTTGAATCGCAGTTGTGCCTTCGTACAAAGTATCAATCTTTGCATCACGAACATATTGCTCGAGTGGCCAATCGCGGGTGAAGCCGGCGCCGCCAAATGTTTGTAGTGATTCGGTGCCAAGAAGTGTCCACGATTTTTCAGAGCCGTAACCCTTCACAACAGGAAGCAATAAATCATTGAGTGCAATCATCTGTGCGGCACGTTCTTTATCGCCAGAGATTTCAGCAAGTTCGATCTCATCTTGAATAGAAGCGGTGTACAGCACTAGCGCGCGCATACCTTCTGAGTAAGACTTCTGGACCATCAAGGAACGTCGCACATCAGGATGCTTAATGATCGTTACGCGAGGAGATGCCTTGTCATTCATCACCTTCATGTCACCACCCTGCACGCGCTCCTTTGCATAGGAGAGAGCCTGCATATATCCGGCGGATAGCGTTGCAATTGCTTTTGTTCCCACCATCATGCGGGCAAATTCGATGACCTTAAACATCTGTGCAATACCTTCATGCACCTCACCTAGCAAATAACCGACAGCAGGCTCTTTTTCACCTAAGTTAACTTCACAAGTCGCTGAAACATTGAGACCCATTTTGTCTTCAAGTTGCGTTACGTAAACGCCATTGCGCTTACCCATTTCGCCTGTTTCGATATCGAACATAAATTTAGGAATGAGGAAGAGTGAGAGACCCTTTGTTCCTGGTCCGCCACCTTCACGACGTGCAAGAACAAAGTGCACAACGTTGTCATAGAAGTCAGCATCGCCTGAAGTTATATAACGCTTTGTTCCAGTGATGTGCCATGTTCCATCAGCTTGTTGCACAGCCTTTGTGCGACCTGCACCAACATCAGAACCTGCATCAGGTTCTGTAAGCTGCATTGTTGCACCCCAGTGCTTATCAACCATGTGCTTTGCAATCTTCTTCTGCTCATCTGTTCCAAGAACATAGGCAACCTGCGCGAAAGCGTAACCAGATGCATATATGTGAATTGCAGGATTTGAACCCAAAACCATCTCAGCGATCGCCCAACGAACTGATGGTGGAATCTTCATTCCGCCGAGATCTACTGGTGCATCAACACGCCACCACTCGCCATCGATATATGCCTTATATGACTTCTTAAAACTTTCCGGCAAAGTTACATTGCCAGTCTCTTTATTAAGAATTGCTCCAACGCGATCGCCTTCAACAAAAGATGCAGCTAAATCGTTTTCACATAAACGCTTCATCTCTTCAAGCATTCCCATTGCAGTGTCGCGATCAACTTCACCGTATGGATTAGTGCCCATAACTTTCTCGCGACCCAAAAGGTCGAAGAGGCAAAATTCAATATCGCGGAGATTGGCTGTGTAATGGCTCATGGAGGTATGTTCCTACCCGCCAGTAACTTATGCAAGGGTGGCGGAGAAGTATTTTTTCTGCGCCTATGTATAAGGTGGCGCCGTGCTACTAAGTGACCGCGATATCCGTGCCCAAATCAGCGAAAAGCGTGTGGGAGTCGAGCCTTTTGACGAGGCGATGATCCAGCCTTCATCTGTTGATGTCCGCCTTGATAAGTTCTTCCGCGTCTTCGAAAACCATAAGTACGAGGTAATCGATCCAGCACTTGAACAGCCTGAGCTGACCCGCGAAATCGTGGCCGAAAATGGCGAAGCCTTTATCTTGCACCCAGGCGAGTTCGTTCTCGCATCAACCTATGAAGTCATCACTTTGCCAGACGATATCGCCGGCCGCCTCGAAGGAAAGTCATCGCTCGGTCGCTTGGGGCTACTTACTCATTCGACCGCAGGCTTTATCGATCCAGGATTTTCAGGCCACATCACCCTTGAACTTTCAAATGTCGCAAACTTGCCGGTCAAGCTCTACCCAGGAATGAAGATCGGTCAGCTCTGCTTGATCAAGCTCTCATCCCCTGCAGAACATCCATACGGTTCAGCGCAGTACCTCAACCGTTACCAAGGTCAACGCGGGCCAACCCCAAGTCGCTCCTTTATGAACTTTCACCAAAGTAAGATTAAGTAAGGCAGCTGGGAATACAACCCAGCGATAAGGGGTTGGAATTACTATGGAAATAATCATCGCTCTTGCCGTCGTCGGACTTCTCGTACTCTTTTTTATCGCGCAATACAACCGCCTTATTCGCCTCAACATCACAGTCGATGAGGCATGGGCCCAGATTGAGGTTCAACTCAAGCGCCGCGCAGATCTAATCCCTAATCTTGTCGAAACAGTTAAGGGATATGCCAAGCACGAACAAGGAACACTCGATGCTGTTATTACTGCGCGCGCCGCAGCAACATCGGCCACATCGATTGGTGATGTAGCAAAGGCAGATGGCGCACTTACAAATGCGTTGCGCGGATTACTCGCTGTCGCCGAGGCTTATCCAGATCTTAAAGCATCAACAAACTTTCTCTCATTACAAGAAGAGCTCTCAACAACCGAGAACAAAGTTTCATTTGCCCGTCAGTTCTATAACGACACTGTGCGCTCGCTTAACCAAGCTGTTGCAACTATTCCAACAAGTTTCTTCGCCGGCTTTGCAAAGGTTAGCGCTCGCGCTTTCTATGAAGTAGAGAACGCTGCAGATCGCAACGTCCCAGACGTTAAGTTCTAATTCAAGCAACGGAGTTAATTTATGGCGCCTAGCTCAAACTTTCGCGAGCAGCAATCGGCAAATAAAGGCAAGACCTATTTTCTCCTTGCCTCAATGGGTCTACTCACATGGCTTATTGCATATGCCGCACTGACGTACTTTGGCGCCGGAACAACAACTGCGATTGTCCCTATCGCAGTAGGTATCGCACTTGTTGGCGTCTGGGGCTCTTATTACGGTTCAGATAAGTTAGTAATCACAATGACAGGCGCAAAGTTAATTCAACGCGAAGATGCCCCCGAACTCTTTAATCTCATTGAAGAAGTTGTCATTGCATCGGGCCTTCCCATGCCTAAGGTTGCCATCGTTGAAGATACTGCGCCAAATGCATTTGCCACTGGACGCAATCCAGAACACGCCCTAATTGCATTCACTACCCGCATTCTTGAGGTTATGGACCGTGACGAATTGCAGGGCGTGATTGCACATGAGATGAGCCACGTTGCTAACCGCGACACCTTGGTTTCAGCAGTGGCTGCAACTACAGCGGGTGCAATTGCAATCTTGTCTGACTTCATGATGCGCATGATGTGGTTCGGTGGCGGACGAGACCGCCGCGACGGTAATTCAAATCCAGTGATGCTTATAGTTTCACTGCTGGTCATGATTCTTGCGCCGATTGCTGCGGTGCTTCTTAAGTCAGCAATTTCTCGTAAGCGTGAATCACTCGCTGATGCCACCGCAGTTTCATTCACTCGAAACCCTGCAGGTCTTCGTAAAGCACTTGAAGTTCTAGCATCAGATACAACAGTTGTTCGTCAGAAGTCGAATGCAGTGGCACATATCTGGATCGAGTCTCCACTCGATAGCAAGGCTGTCTCGAAGATGTTTAGTACCCACCCACCCATTGAAGAGCGCATCGCCACACTGCGTGCGATGGAATCTCTCGGTCCTACTCAGTAATACCTGACCAGTCACCGAGCGAAGGCTCTTCCGAATACAATTAGGTTCGGCAATAATTACCTTATGACTCTTGAAAACTCATGCCGTAGATGTGGTGCATCGCAAGGGGTAGAGCTGACCACAAGAAACGAACGTTCTGGCTGCATAGTTTCATCGACCACATATTGTCGAGCATGTGATAACCAGATTGATGCAGAACAAGAAGCGCGTGAATATGCTGCCGCACATTTCTGCAGCAGTTGCAATTCAAAATATAAGAGACCGTATTATAAAAATAGAAAATACTTAAGAGTTGGAAGCAATTTTAATTCCTACATAGTGTCGCTTTGTCCAAGATGCTTTGACTCTAAATCAGAAACCGCCATCGAATCCATCCATAAATCCACCAGTTGAATCTGCGGCACCATCCTGATATAGGTTCTGTGCTTCAAGTTCATTTTGAATTTCACCTAATTGGTAGCGCATTGCTGTGGTTCCGAGAACAACTCCTGCAGCTGTGGCGATCATGGGATTCTGGAAAGTTGAAGCAATAGCTCCGCCGCGGGTGAATTGATTATTCACATTTAGTGGTGTGCCCTTTGTTGCCTCGTGCCAATCTGGCTGAAGCTCGCGCCACTGTTGGTACTTGAGCTCCTCAATTTCCTTAGCAAGTCGTTCACGATATTGAGAAACCGTCACTTCGCCGAGGCTGTTATCTACCAACTCTCTCCTTCTCGCATCCGCATCAGGTACCGGAAGTTTTGAAGTTGAAGATGCCTCTATCGCAGTTGGCTGCCAAATATCTTGTGGAGCGATAGCAGGAGCACCCTCAGGAGTAGGTAGCCAGCTGTCGACTATTCCGCAGTGCGGGCAGTAAATTGCGGTCGATTGAACATCTGCAAAGCATTTTCCGCAG
>WLPB01000018.1 GCA_009698975.1 Actinomycetota bacterium
ACATTCCAGGTTGAATCATAAATAGCACCGTTCATTGCGCTATTTGCAAGCAAGCCTGGCGCAATAAACAAGGTGTAATCAATTGTGGTGCTGCCAGTGGTTACATCGCCGACGAGATTTCCCATGCCGTAACCAAAGGCTAAGAGAAAGAGGACCGGCTCAACAAAGCCAGTGACAACTGGAATCCAGGCGGATGATTTAAATGCCAACCAGCCTCTTTCGAGCAAGACATAGGGACGACCGGCATAGAGCGCAGTGGACTTGTTACGCATTGCAATATCGACAGCTGCACTCATTTTGCCAACCTTTTTTCGAATTGGCGCATTGATAGAACGATTCCTACAACTACCAATGTAGCGAGGTAGAAAAAGTGAACATAAACCATCAGCGAACTGATGCCATAATCAAATGCTGCTTCACGACCGAGTTCTGTTGCGTGCCAAAGTGGGGAGACCCAACCAATCGGCTGAAGGTAAATTGGCATTGAAGAGAGCGGGAAGAAGGTGCCCGAGAACAAGAACATCGGCATGATCACCAAACGCCCGAGAATATTGAAGAATTGATCATCTTTTTCAATCTTTGCCGCAAAGAACAAAATAATTGCACCGAATGCTCCGCCACCAAGAACTGCAATTGGCACCAATAATGCGCTGGTGCCGAAGTCGACCACGTTAAAAGCTAGAAGTAAGAGGTAGTAAGCCGAAACACTAAAAACAGCACGTGTGAGTGCTGCAAGATAAACACCAACTGCAATTTGGCGACCAGTAATCGGTGTCGCATTCTGAGCGAAGAAGAGTTTGCGCCATTTAAAGCCCTCGATTGTGGGGAATACACACTCATCCATCACTGCGGCAATCGCTGCATTTGCAAGCAGCGCTGGCGCAATAAAGGCGATGTATTTGATTCCATTGGTGCCACTTGTACCTGATCCTTGTTCGACCAGGACTCCGATACCAATACCTACTGCAATGAGATAGAACAAAGGGTTGCCGATATCCACCGCGGCAATAATTACCTTCCACTTAGAAATCGAACGCAAGCGAGAGGAGGCTATATATAGAGCCCCGAAGCGTTGAATCCGTGGAACATCAATACCTGCGTTCATTCGATCAGGGTTCTTCCGGTCAGACGAAGGAATACATCCTCGAGTGAGGATCGACGAACCAAAGAGGTGGTCGGATGAAGTTTGGCAGCATAAATTTGCTCAAGCAGGGCTTCGCCATCTTCGGTATACATCAAGACTCGATCTGGCAAAGTTTCCATACGCTCGCAGAATTGCGCTAATTGCGGAGCGATTTCCATGTTGCGATCGCTACCGAATCGAACCTCCAGAACTTCTTTGCTTGAGTAATCTTTAATCAACCCAGCTGGCGAACCTTCAGCCATGATCTTGCCTTTATCCATAACAACAAGGCGATCACATAACTGCTCAGCTTCATCCATAAAGTGAGTAGTCAAGACAAGAGTTACACCTTGTTCTTTGAGGCGAAAGAGACGATCCCACAAGATATGTCGTGCTTGTGGATCAAGGCCAGTTGTGGGTTCATCTAAAAGCAGGATATCTGGCTCGCTTACGAGGCCGCGGGCAATTGTGAGGCGTCGCTTCATTCCACCACTGAGCGCATCGACTTTTACATCGCGCTTCTCTTCGAGCTGAGCGAATTCAAGAAGCTCCTCGATTTTCGATTTCATAAATTTCTTAGAAAGTCCAAAGTAGCGACCGTAGATATACAAGTTCTCTGCAACTGTTAAATCGTTATCAAGATTATCTTGTTGCGGAACTACACCAAGGTGTGCGCGCACAAGAGGGCCGAACTTCTCCGGATCCTTCCCTAGAATTTCAAGAGATCCAGATGTTCGAGTCGAAGTAGCAGCCAACATACGCATTGTTGTTGATTTTCCAGCGCCGTTGGGGCCTAGCAATCCGAAGGATTCACCCTTGTCTACAGTGAAGTCAATGCCATCTACTGCAGTGAAATCCTTAAATGTCTTGGTTAATCCACGGGCGATAATCAGCTCTTCTTGCATTAGGCGAGCTTACTAGAGCAAGAGCTCGAACTGAAATTGGTTACGGGTAGAGACCTCGCAACTTATGGGCTTCGGCAACACGACTAACCCCCAACATATGTGCCGCTTCACGCCAGGTGCAACTCTTTTTCGCTGCCAGATTTTCAACTTCGCGAATTGCCTTCATCATTAAGGAATCTAAATTGGTCTTTACTTCAGCGGCATCCCAGAAATAGTTCTGCTTATCTTGAACCCATTCGAAATACGAAACGATAACTCCACCGGCATTTGCCAAGATATCCGGAACAACCAAGATTCCTTTATCGTTGAGAATATGGTCCCCTTCTGGAGTTGTAGGAGCATTTGCGCCTTCAATCACAATCTTTGCCTTAATTGATGGCGCAGTATGTTCTGTGATTGCATCAGCAAGAGCGGCTGGGATGAGTACATCGACTTCGAGCGCAAGAAGTTCCTCATTTGTCAGGCGATCAGTGCCGGGTAGATCTAGATTTCCGGTCGCCTTGAAGTGATCCCACAATTGGCTGACAGAGTTAAATCCAGTCACACCACCGTGAACATCGCTTACCGCAACCACTTTAAGACCCATAGATTCCAGGCCTACTGCAGTCCAGTAACCCACTTTTCCAAAACCTTGAATTGCAACTGTGGCACCTTGCGGGTTAATCCCTGCAACCAAAAGTGCTTCACGTGTTGAAATTGCAACACCGTCTCCAGTTGCAGATGTGCGCCCCAAAGAACCACCGAGAACAATTGGTTTTCCGGTGACAACGCCAGGTACTGAATAACCAGCATTAACGGAATATGTATCCATCATCCAAGCCATGTTTCGCTCATCTGTTCCAACATCTGGTGCAGGGATATCGCGTTCTGGGCCAATGATGGGGAGAATTTCAGATGTATAACGACGTGTAAGACGTTCATTCTCTGCCAGAGAGAGGGTGCCAGGATCTACTGCGATTCCACCTTTTGCCCCGCCGTAGGGAAGATTTGTTAAGGCGCATTTCCAAGTCATCAACATGGCTAGCGCAACAGTTTCGTTCATATCAATCTCTGGGTGAAAGCGCACACCACCCTTAGATGGTCCACGAGTGGTCGAGTATTGAACGCGGAAGCCCTTGTACATATCGACGTTGCCATTGTCGCGACGCAGTGGCACGGCGACTTCTAAGATCCGTCGCGGAGTTGAGAGTGTCTGCCACTCATTTTCAGAGAGTCCAAGTTGCTCGACTGCTCGTCGTAGTTGGCCACGTGCGGTATCTAGTGCTGACTCCATTGTCAGACTTCCTATTCTTTAGATGTTACTTAAGCGCGAAGGGCTTTTGAAAATTCTAAGAAATCATCGACCAAGATATCGATCTCAGTTTGAGTGTGTGCAAGTGAGATAAGCCATTGCTCATCAAGACCAGGCGGCGTGATAATTCCGCGGTTGAGTGCAAATAACCAATGTGCCTCAGCAACGGTAAAATCTGTAGCTTTATAGTCACGGTAGTTGCGTACCGGTGTGGTCGACCAAGTAACGCAACCCTTAACTCCGAAACCAACGGTATGAGCTGGTAATTGATACTCATCGATGATGTCACTGATGCGCTCGAGTGCTTGAAAATTAAGGGCCTCAGCTACGCCAAGGGTCTCTGTGGTTGCAATACGATCAATTGCACGGACTCCAGCCATCGCAAGCGGATTGCCATTAAAAGTACCGAAGTGAGCCATTTTGTTGCTAGTAACAAAATCCATGTACTTCTTCTTGCCACCAAATGCTGCAAGTGGAAGCCCTCCACCAATTGATTTTGCAAGAGTGATCAAGTCCGGCTTCACTCCTAGGCGCATTGATGCACCGTGTGCACCTGCGGTAAGTCCAGTCTTTACCTCATCAAAGATGAGAACGACGTTGTACTGATCGCAGAGTTCGCGGACTCGCTCTAAATAGCCAGCGTCAGGTAGAACGATTGCAAGGTTTTCGAGGACGGGCTCAACGATGTAACAGGCAATCCTTGATGCGTTCTGTTCGAACATGCGCTCGAGCGCTGGAATATTGTTAAAAGGCACGACGTAGATATCTCCGGGAACCAAGTTTGAGTCAATTGCTGGGATTGGATTCTCGGGATCACCAATAACATCGAGTGAGGGCTTACTTGAAACAACAAATGGGTCGTAGCTTCCGTGGTATCCACCTTCGACCTTGAGGATGCCCATCTTCTCTGTCGCTGTTCGCGCTACACGAACTGCGTACATAGTTGACTCGGTACCTGAGTTGGTAAAGCGAACCTGATCAATTCCAAAGCGCTTACAGATTCGCTCAGCGGCATCTGTAGATGTTGGTGATGGCGTTACAAAGAGCATTCCCTGGCGAAGTGAAGCCTCGACCTCTTCGACAACGATTGGGTTGAGGTGGCCAGCGAGCATCGCTCCGAAGCCCATAGAGAGGTCGAGCAACTTGCGGCCATCGACATCGGTCATATAGGCCCCACTAGCTGAGGCGATTGAGATTGGGTATGGGTCCCAGTGCTGGAAGCTTGATGTGACACCAAGGGGGAGCGAGGCGAATGCGCGCTTGCTCTCGGCCTCTGAAGCCTTGGTGTTCTTAGTGAAGAGATCCCACTCAGCAGCGAGAACAGCAGCTACCTTTTCGGGAGATATTGGAGTTGATGTGACCGGAACTCGACGATATGTATTGGCATGTGGCGCCTGCATCGTGTGTGATGGTGTCATTTGTAACGCTGTACTACAAAAGCCTCTAATTTAGAAGCGGTTTCGTTAGGTACTCTCCTTTGAGTCACGCGATAAAACGTGTGTCACCATTATCTCTGAAGGAATGAGAAGTTGCAACTATTAGTGAAAACCCGCGAGTTTTACGCGCGAATAATTTGTATTGCGTTAAGAAGAATAATTGCTGATGCAACAACAATACCAAGTTGGCGAGCCGGCAATTTTCCTACCAAACGCGCAGCAATCGGTGCAGCAATAACTCCGCCGAGCGCTAATCCTCCTACAGTTCCCCAGTTAATATTTAATCTTCCAATTTGTGCAAGAAAACCGGCAGATGCAGAGAGGGCAACAACGAATTCTGCAGCGCTTACGGTTCCAATCACTTTTCTTGGCTCTGTAGATGTTGTAGTGATCAACGTTGGAGTAACTATTGGACCCCAGCCTCCACCACCCGATGCATCGACAAACCCACCTGTAAAGCCAAGATAGGTAAGAAAACGTGGATTTTTAATTTCAATCATATTTACTTGCGAATCACTCTTAAAAACATTTCTGTAGAGAAGTAGAAATCCAAGGAAGAGGAGGAGAGTCGAGATGAATATTTTAGAACTAGAAAGATCAATAAAGGATAAGAAAGTAGCGCCAGCAAATGCCCCAATACCACCAGGAATTGCAAGACGAATCAGGATTTTCTTATCTACATTCTCCGCATGCCAATGTGATGCTCCAGAAGCTAATGTGGTTCCAATTTCAGCGACATGAACTGCCGTTGAAGCCACGGCTGCCGACGCTCCAAGTGTTACAAGCAGGGTTGAACTTGTTAGGCCAAAGCCCATTCCGAGAGCCCCATCAATGAGTTGAGCAATTAATCCAACGAAGGCGAAGAGAATCCAGTTCATAGAAGTATCTTAAGGATTCTTTCTACATTCTCATCGATTGGCGCGGTTCCATCGAGATGCAGATCTGGGGCCGATGGCGCTTCATAGTTCTGACCAACACCAGTGAAGTTAGGAATCTCTCCCGCTGCAGATTTCTTGTAAAGACCTTTAGGGTCTCGTGCACGACATATATCGACAGGTGTATCTACAAAAATTTCTAAGAATTCACCATCTTCGAAGAGGCTCTTTGCTCTCCGACGATCAACTTCGAAAGGACTTACGAGGGCGGAGATAACAATGAGACCAGCATCAACCATTAGCTTTGCAACTTCCGATGTGCGTCGAACATTTTCGGCACGATCCTCGGTTGTAAATCCAAGATCCATGTTGAGACCTAAACGCAAATTATCTCCATCTAGAACATATGCATGCGCGCCAGAGGCAAAGAGTCGTTGTTCGAGAGCGTTAGCTATTGAAGATTTACCTGAACCCGAGAGACCAGTAAGCCAAACAACTCGTGCCTTCTGTGCCTTCTGTGCGCTGCGTTGCGCCTTGTCTACTTCGTAATCCTGATGTGTGACATTTGAAGCGCGTCGCAGTGAGTGACGAATCATTCCCGCACCAACTGTCTTAAGAGTCAGCCGATCAACAAGGATAAAGTTTCCAAATTCGCGAGAGTCGCTGTAGGGGCGCATTACGACTGGAATATCGGTAGCAACCTCTACATCACCAATCTCGTTCATTGCTAAAGTGTCAGTAGAAATGTGCTCGCCAGTATTTACATCTACCTTATGGCGGATTTTGGTGATGATCGCCGGAGTCGTAGTGGCTCCACTGATCATCAGATACGAGCGGCTATGAATGAGTGAATCCTCATTGAGCCAGACAAGATGAGCGGCAAGGCGATCAGATGGAATGAGATCTTCTGCAGATTTTGCTATGATGTCACCGCGAGTGGCATCTACCTCGGGCGTTAGAACCAGGGTCACAGCTGCATCAGTTTCAGCCTTATTTATTTCGCCGTCGAAGGTGACGATAGAAGAGATGGTCGCCTTCTTATTGCTTGGGAAAATTGTGATTTCATCGCCCTTAGCGAAGGTGCCGCGACGCACGGTTCCAGAGACGCCTCTGAAATTCTCGGCACGGGCAATCATCTGAATCCGCATTAGCCCCGTCGCATCTGCATCAACGGGCTTCTGCCAACTCTGGATTGCATCTTGCAGAGTTTGACCGGTGTACCAAGGCATATTTGTGCTTGGGTATACGACATTATCTCCAGCGAGTGCGCTGAGCGGAATTATGTGAACATCGGCGAGCTCTAAACGTTCTGTCGCCTTTGTAATCTCAGCGGAAATTTCATTGAAAACATCTTGGCTATACCCAACTGCATCAAGCTTATTAATAGCGACAATAATGCGACTTACGCCCATCAAAGAACAGATAGTTAAATGACGAAGGGACTGAGTGCGAACACCCTTCATGGCATCAACTAGTACGAGACCGATATCTGCGCGAGATGCAGCAACAACCATATTGCGCGTGTACTGCTCATGCCCCGGTGCATCACCAATAATGAGGCGCTTGCCATCAAGTAAAGACATAGAACGGTAAGCAACATCAATAGTGATGCCTTGTTCACGTTCAGCCTCAAGGCCATCTGTGAGCAGGCTGAAATCAATTTCTCCCGCTGGGATGGTTGATCCGGAACGGCGTACTTTGCGAGCAGCACCAATCGTGTCGTGCGGGATGCTGTCAGTTTCTACAAGCAGGCGCCCAATAAGAGTGCTCTTTCCATCATCAACACTGCCACAGGTAAGTAGACGAATAACTGCTCCTGACATTAGAAGTAGCCCTCCATCTTCTTCTTCTCCATCGAAACTTCATTCTCACCATCGATAAGTCGCGTCGCGCGCTCGCTTAGCTTTACCTGCAGAACTTCTTCGACGACCTCTTCAATTGTTGTTGCAGATGATTCGACTGCAGCGGTAAGTGGATAACAACCTAAGGTGCGGAATCGAACTTCCTTCATAAATGGCACTTCACCATTGAGCAGCGGGAATCGATCGTCATCAACCATAATCATTTGCTCACCACGAGCAACCATGGGGCGTTCTTTCGCAAAGTAAAGTGGATTCACTTCGATCTTCTCTTGCAAGATGTAATGCCAAATATCTGCCTCGGTCCAATCCGAAATAGGAAATACGCGCATTGTTTGACCGGGCGCTAGGCGTGTGTTGAATGTGTTCCAGAGTTCTGGACGCTGTTCGCGAGGATTCCATCGATGGCCTGGATCTCGCACGCTAAAGATGCGCTCCTTTGCGCGGCTCTTCTCTTCATCGCGACGAGATCCGCCAATTGCGGCATCAAAACCATGTAAATCAAGGGCCTCGCGAAGAGCGACAGTCTTCATTACACGTGTGTACTCAGATGCATTTGTATTAAATGGAGTGATATTCGCTTCCACTCCCGCTTGGTTGGTATGAACAATTAGCTCAGATTTTGTCTCAGCTATTACCTGATCTCTGAAAGAGATCATCTCCTTAAATTTCCACGTTGTATCTACATGGAGTAAAGGGAATGGGATTGGTGCTGGATAGAAAGCTTTACGTGCAAGGTGAAGCAGAACGGAAGAATCTTTACCGATTGAGTACATCATTACTGGTTTGCGGAAACCCGCCGCGGTTTCGCGGAGAATCTCAATAGACTCGTTCTCGAGTTCCTTAAGAATCTCTCCTTTAATACTCATTACTTCACTCCTGGGAAATCAAAATCGCTACGTTGTTTGCCAATTAAGGCGAGGAAATCATCCTGAACTTTACTGGACTTATCCTGCTTTACTGTGGTCGGCGCACTTTCAAGCTGATCCCAGTCGGTAAAACCATCAAGAGCGGCGAATTTCTGAATCTCTCGCACCTTTATTGGATTACGTAAATCATCGAAATCAACATCAAGGACCTTGCATCCAACCGATGGTGCAAATGCGACGTAGCGGAGATAAAAGTCGGTGAAATTCTTGATAAAACGGTTGAATTCGTCAGGATCTAAATCAATATGCAAATCTGAAGTAGGCGCGGTATGCCATTTTCCAGAGGCATTTGCTTTCTTATGTGAAACGAAGCGATCTAGATGATTGCGGCGCAAGAAAATAATGTGCGGTTTGAATTCAGTGATGATTGATTGCAACAGCGGATCAGAGAGGTGCTGCGGGAAAATCTTGATTACATGCACACCAGGAATCTGGGTCAACGCTCGGAGAGTTTTATGGGCGTCTAGAGAAGTCTTTTCAAATTTATCGTACTGCCAAGCTTTTCTCTGCTGCTTAAGGTTGAGGTGATACCTGAATGAGAAGAATGGGTAGAAATAATTAATCCGTTCAATATTTTTATGCCACGCGTTAAAGATAAAGAACTCGCCGTAATATTTAAAGCCGCGATCATCATTAGTTAAGAGGCTTCCGATCGCATGAGTGCCTGAACGAGGAAATGAGAGAACGAAGACGATTTTAGATTCGACCTTCTGATCTTTGCCTTTAATTCTCCGCGCGAAATAGGGTTGGAGGGCTTTGATATTAAGAAGGAGTTTCTTAACCGAAGCAGCGCTTCCCTTAGAGGACATTTTGGAATCTTATCAGTCGATGAATTCATAGCTTGATACTCTTCTCTCATGTCATCGTCTGCGGTTGTGAGCTTGAATAAACTCACAAGCTTTCCACACGAAATTGCAGCCCTGGAGACTCTCCGGAGCCAGAGACGATCAAGAATTTCTTCCTATCCAACTCTTTCGGTCCTTGTATCTACCTTGCGCCCAGAAGATCTCACGAGTCTGCTCACACAACTAAAAGAACAGAGCCTCCAAACTTTTGAGTTGGTTCTTGGGCTCCATACGATTTCGCTCAACGCTACCCATAAAAAACTCATTGCAGAGTTAAAGCAGCGGAAGATTGCAGTGAGCACTTACTCATTCAGCAGCGAATTTAAACTTGGGACGATTCTTTCAACCCTCGCAACACATTCAAGCGGCGCATACATCGCCAAGATGGATGATGATGATTACTACGGACCAGAGCACCTGCGAGATCTCCTAGACGCCGCTCTTGATACCGGTGCAGATGTTGTTGGCCGTGCCATGAATTATGTATATCTAGAGCCACTCCAGATCACCGTTCGTCGCTTTGCCTCTCACGGTACCCAAGCAGTGGAACTCTGGAGTGATTGGGTCTGCGGAGGAACAATTCTTGCTAAGCGCGATAAGGCTGAGGCTGCTCATTGGTTTGGCGATGGTGAGACAGCGGTAGATAGATTTTTATTAAGTGGCATCACAAATAATGGTGGAAAAATCTGGCGGACATTCGGCGCTGGATATATCTATCGCCGCACCTTTACTTTTCATACCTACGTCACGAATTATTCTAAATACCTTAATGGCGCGAATGAACAAGTTATTGGTATTTGGAACCACCCGATATTTGGAAAGCGGAAGCGATGAGTAAGGCATATAGATTCACTCGCCCGCAAGATTTGGAGATTGTGGATAAACCTAAACTCACGGTGGCAATTGTTATTGCCTGCCGGGACGGTCAAGAGAAATTAGATTTAGTTCTCGCCTCACTCGCCGTCCAAAGTTATCCATCCCGATTAATTTCTGTCTACATCATTGATGATGGCAGCCATAAGCCGCTAGTACTTCCGAAGATAAAGCCACGCGGCACTACGCTTGTTAAGTATAAGAATTCACAAGGCCATTGGGGCAAAACTGCAGCAACCAATGATGTTGCGACAAAGCTCAAAGAAGATGTGCTCTGGTTTATTGATGGGGATATGGTCTTCGACCCTGATCATCTTGCCCACCATATGAAATGGCACCACGAGAGTGATGACTATGCAGTTTTGGGATGGAAGCGCTTTGTTCAAAGCTGGAGCTACACGCCTGCTCAACTAAACGCCGCTTTGTTGAAGGGCGAATTCCTGGATCTTCACCAAGAGAGCTGGGGAAAAGAACTTTGGGAGGAGCGAGTAGAACGTACTCAGGACCTAGTCAAACCTGCACTCGATGGATATCGCGCATTTGTAGGAGCTACCTTCTCGCTCAGAAATTCCCAATGGAAGCGCCTCGGTGGTTACAACCGAGAGCTGATTACTGGAGAAGATACCGAACTTGGTTGGAGAATTTTTACATCAGGAATGCGCACCGTAGTTGACCGTCAAGCGCACTCTTGGCATCTGGGATATAGCACTGTCGAACAGAATAAAGATGAGATTCATCGCCATAACGATCCAGCTCTTGCGCAATACATTCCACAGATGCACTCAATTCGTTC
>WLPB01000019.1 GCA_009698975.1 Actinomycetota bacterium
GCCGCAATTTTCTCACTCTGCTTTTGCATAATGAAGTGGAAGATTAGAAAGACAAGACCGGCGGTTGCGACAGTTTCACTGAGCAGAATATTCCAGCCCTCGCGTAGATTGGTTGACTCTTGATATGCATCGCGAGTGAAAATCAGATTGGCAAGCATTGTTCCTGAAATAGCACCAATCACCTGAGCCACAGTAAATTTCATTGTCTCCACCAAGGGCAACTCTTTCCGGAAGAAGAAAATCCAGGACACTACCGGGTTAAAGTGAGCGCCACTCACAGGGCCAAAGAGGCTAATAAGTAACCAGAGAATTGCTCCTGTGGCACCTGCGTTAATCAGTAATTGCAGGCCGACATTCGAAGTCAGATCGGTTGCCATGATCCCCGAGCCAACAACAGCTAAGGCGAGCGAGCCGGTGCCGACAGTCTCTGCTAGTGCGTTTCTCACCCATAGATAGTACTTCGCGAAGGTGAACGGCAGGTAGATAGCTGAATTCGAGAGAGAAGTGGTGAATGTGCGCGTAAGGTGCTCCTATGGTCAAGATCCCCCTGATAGTGGCGCCGCCAAAACTGCGTGGGTGGTTTCACCTTGGCGCAACTCCAGCTGTCTTCATCGCATCTCTTGTCCTTTTTGTTCTCAGCAAAGAGTCACTTAAGTTCGCTGTCGCCTTGTATTCGATTACCGCAATAATGTTATTTAGCGTCTCAGCCGTTTATCACCGCGTCCCTTGGTCTGCCGCTAAGAAGAAGTTCTGGCGACGCTGGGATCACGCAAATATCAACCTGCTTATCGCCGGCTCTTACACGCCTTTTGCGGTCGCTCTTCTCGAACCGCGCGATCGCAATATCTTGCTTGCAATCATCTGGATTGGTGCACTCTTTGGTGTTGCTATCCGGATTTTCTGGCTCTCTGCGCCGCGTTGGTTATACGTTGCCAACTATCTCGTTCTTGGCTGGGTCGCCGTTCTCTACACACCCAAGCTCTATGACCGCGGTGGCCTCTGGGTCCTTATTCCAATTCTTATTGGTGGCCTGCTCTATTCAATTGGCGCGATCTTCTACGCGCTCAAGCGCCCGGGTCGCGCCGCCAAATACTTCGGCTTCCATGAGCTCTTCCACATCTTTGTGCTCGCCGCCTGGATCTCGCAATACCTCGCCGTCTGTTTCGCTATTTACCGTTCTAGGTAAATAGCGAGAAGCCACCTAGGGCTATTTACCGTTCTAGGTAATCACGCGCCAGCTAGCCCCTCACCCGGCAGGCGATTTACCCGTGCCCCTCTCATGCCCTAATCTTGCCTTCTCAATACGGGCAAACGATAGGGATTATCAATGGCAGAGAAGAAGGACTTTCTTAACTGGGTCGGATTCCGCGAGGAGTCAGAACGCACCTCTGTGGGCAACCCGGTAGACCGTATTCGCGAGCTCGAATCAAATCTCGCTGACCTCCGCGCTCGTCGCGACATCACATCATTGAGCAAGGAAGAGTTTGAAATCCTCGCAACTGAAACTGCGATGATGATGATCAAATCTGCACAGGCGCGCGAGGCAAAGGCTTTCTCTGCATCAGAACGTCTCGTCAACGAATCAACTCGTAACGCAAAGGATCTCCTAGAAGGCGCTGAATCCAAGGCTCGTTCAATTCTCTCAGGTGCCGAAGCGCGTGGACGTAAGTACATCTCTGCGGCAGAGGCTGAAGCACAAGATGTAGTGAACGAAGCTTCCCGCGAAGCAGAATCACTGATTGATACAAAGCGTCGCGAAGCGGCAGCTCTAGCATCTGCAGCCCGTCGTGAAGGCGAGCGAATCGTTGCTGATGCTGCAAATGAAGTTATCGAATATCGTCGCTGGCTCGCTGAGGTTATCTCTGAGTCAGAGCGTCTCTATCGCGTCCAATCTCAAGCTCTCGTTGCTGCAGAGCAGGCAATTGCACAATCACGTCAACGTCTTGATGGCGCATTTGCGCGTCTGGCAAATATGCAGGCGGTAGTCAACGATTCACTCAATGAAGATGGCACAGTGCGACGTAAAGAACCAATGAAGGTAGAAAGTCGTCGCACTGCACCTGCAATTGATGCACCATCTCGTCGCGCACCAAGTAAGAGCGCTGCAAAGAAGACACCTTCAAAGCGTAAATAATTTTCATGGCTACCAAACGCGGTATCCAATACATCCCTGCAATTGATGGCTTACGAGCCATCGCTGTAATGGCGGTACTGCTCTACCACTTAGGTTTTGATTGGATTCCAGGTGGATTTCTTGGCGTTGATTTATTCTTTGTAATCTCCGGTTATGTAATCACTCGATTACTTCTCGACTCAATCGAAATTAGCGGCGGCCTTGATCTCGCTGCCTTTTATCTAGCTCGAATTCGTCGCCTGCTCCCTCCTCTTGTTTTTATGGTCGTAACAACCATTCTTGCCGTTGGAATCTGGGCTCCCGATACCGTCAAGCGCTTACTTCTGGATACTCCCTTTGCTCTTACCGGCACTATGAACTGGTGGCTCGTCGGTCGCCATCTTGATTACTTTGAAGCTATCGGCCGGCCTTCACTTTTGCAGCACACCTGGTCACTCGCCGTAGAGGCTCAGTTCTACTTTATTTGGCCACTTATTCTTCTACTTGTACTCAAATGGTTTGGAAAGAAGCGTGTAGCAATTGCTTCACTCGGTATCGCAGCTGCATCAGGGTTGGCGCTCCTATTTGTCTCCTTCTCTCTCGATGCTGCAAATGCCGCAAGTGTCAGCCATGTCTATTTTGGAACTGACACCCACAGCATTGGGCTCTTTTTAGGAGCTGCTCTTGCCGTGAGTTGGGTACCACAAAATTTCAAAGAAGTTGTTAGTCGCAAAGCTCAAAACTTTATTGACTCGATTGGCGTAATTGGTTTTCTTGGAATTCTTGGAGCGTTCTTACTCATTGATGAAAGCCAGCCAACGCTTTATAAGATTGCATTCCCACTTGCCGGATTGTGCGGCGCAGCAATCATCACATCAGTTGTGCACCCAGCATCACGCTTCGCACCGATTCTGCAGAGCAAAGTATTGCTCTGGATTGGCGAGCGGTCCTACGCAATCTACTTATGGCACTGGGTAATCTTTCAAGTAACGCGGCCTTCGATTGATCTCGAGGGAAGAAGTTGGGCGCTCTACGCACTGCGAATTCTTATTGTCTTTGCCCTTGCTGATATTTCGTTGCGACTCGTTGAACTACCAATCCGTCGAGGTGTCGTAAAGTATTGGTTTAAGGGTTTGAAGTACCGCACCGCCGAGAAGCGAAAGAGTCAGCAGCGAAAATTTCTGGCACTGACACTTATCCTCATCATCGCTGCCACATCGATTAGCGCCCGTGCAATTTCAATCAGTAATCAGCGCGAAGTAGAGTTTAAGGCGAGCTTTGAAGAGCCTCCTGCCCCCGTCATCGAATCTGATACCGGTATTTGGTTAACGGGAGACTCTGTAATCCTTGGAATTCGCAGCGCTCTCAGCGAGCAATTCCCACTATCGCTTATCAATGCCAGGGTGGGCCGCCAAGCAGATGAACTTTTTGAAGAAATTCTCCAAGACTTGCCGGGGGCACCAAGTGGCCCAATCGTCCTTAATCTGGGTAATAACGGAGCGCTACAGGAAGATCAAGTTACTGCCATCTTCGATGCGCTATCGCAACGAGAGAAGATAATAATTGTTGATACAGCTGTTCCGCGGCCATGGCGAGATCGCAATAATGAAATCATCGCTGCAGTCGCTTCGCGATATGCCAACGTCAATCTTGTGAAGTGGAGCGTAATTTCGGAGGGCCACCCAGAATTTTTCGCGCCTGATGGGGTCCACCTCGTCGGTGCGGGTGTGACGGTATATGTACAAGCGATTACCGAATTCCTTGGATAATTTCTGGCAATAAAAAACCCCGACCGAATTCGGTCGGGGTTTTTTATTTATAGTTTTACTTGAACTCACCCTTGAAGCCAAATGCATCAGCTGTACCCATAGATCCATCTGAGTAGATTGCTGAAACACGGAAGGATGTATAGGTATTTGAAGAAACTTTACTTACCTCTTGTGAGAGTGCAGTGGCAGGAAGAGCCGCGAGCTCGCTCCAAGTTCCACCGTTGTATGAAATCTCGACCTTATATCCAGTGACATCACCAGCTGGTGCTGCCCATGAAAGAACCATCACAGTATCTGAACCGTTCTTCCAATTTCCGATGAACTTTGTTGGCGCATCTCCGGTTGCCATGGCAGCTTCCGTTGATTCTGGAGTTGGTTCTGTGCTCTCGGTTGGAGCTGCTGACATTGTTGGTGCAGGTGTTGCCGGTGAATCATCAGAGTCTTTTGATTGACCTGCAACAACTATCGCTGCGAGAACTACTACACCGAGCAATACTGCAATAAGTACGCCCTTTGATGAACCCTGACGTGGTGCTGCAGATGGCTTAGTCGCTGGCTGTGTTTTAACTGGAGTTGGCGCAACCGGCGTTGTTGAAACATTGACGCTTGGTCGTGATGATCCAGTTGGAACTGGCGGAATAACAACTGATGCAGCTGTGCTTCTCTTTGCAGGCGCCTTCTTGGCAACCTTCTTCGCAGTTGTCTTCTTCTTTGCTACAGCTTTCTTAGCAACTTTCTTAGGTGCTGCCTTCTTGGCGACCTTCTTTGCAACCTTTTTTGCAGGTGCCTTCTTCTTAGCTACAGCCTTCTTGGCAACGCGCTTTGCGGGTGCCTTCTTCTTTGCTACAGCTTTCTTGGCGACCTTCTTTGCAGGTGCCTTCTTCTTTGCAGGTGCCTTCTTCTTTACTGCCACAATTATCTCCTTGCGATAGCGGTAATCGATCAACAGCCCTCGGCCACTCGACCGCGAATGATGGTAGAAGTTTACCGTAGGTTCTAGCTCGCGCCTTTAATAAGAGCGCCGAAAACACCGCTATGAAGGGGCTACTTCAGAGCTTGAATAACAAACGGGGCGATAGCGCGCAGAGCTTTACCACGATGGCTTACTGCATCTTTCTCCTCAGCGCTCATCTGCGCACTCGAGATGTTCATCCCTTGCGGGGCAAAAATTGGGTCGTAGCCAAAGCCATGGGTTCCAACTGGCTGACGAAGTATCGATCCGTAGAAACGACCTTCTTCGCAATGCGATTGCCCACCCGGAAGATAGAGCGCAGCTACGCAGATAAAGAAAGCGCCTCGATTGGAATCTTCAACACCTTCGAGCTGAGTTAATACCTTTGCGAGGTTCGCTGCATCATCTCCATGAACTCCGGCCCATCGTGCCGAAAAGATTCCCGGATCGCCGTTAAGTGCATCAACGCAGAGCCCACTGTCATCTGCAATTGCCGGCAAACCGGTGGCCTCAGACATCTCGCGAGCTTTGAGAAGTGCGTTCTCCTGAAAAGTCGAACCCGTCTCATCTACATCATGCAGATGTGGAAATTGATCCAGCCCGACAAGCTCAATTGCACCTGGCGCTGCATCATCTAATATCCGTCGAAATTCAATAATCTTCCCCTGGTTACGAGTTGCCAGGAGAAGCTGGGAAGCCATTATGCAAGCGCCTTCTTCTGAAGCTCGGTCAATTCAGCGCAACCTGCAACGGCGAGATTGAGTAAAGAATCAAGTAATCCGCGATCAAAAGGTGCGCCTTCGGCTGTTCCCTGAACTTCGATAAATCGTCCATCTCCAGAACACACCACATTCATATCAGTCTCTGCTCGAACATCTTCTTCGTAGCAAAGATCGAGCATCGGTACACCGTCAATAATTCCAACGCTAATTGCAGCAACTGAATCCGCGAGTGGCTTTGCTCCCGCTTTGATGTGACCTTCTTTCTGGGCCCATGAGATCGCATCAGCGAGAGCAATATACGCGCCAGTAATTGCAGCGGTGCGTGTTCCACCATCTGCTTGGAGAACATCGCAGTCAATCACAATTGTGTTTTCGCCAAGTTCCTTCATATCAACAATTCCACGAAGAGAGCGGCCAACAAGGCGAGAAATCTCCTGTGTACGTCCACCAAGTTTGCCTTTAACGCTCTCGCGATCTGATCGAGTATGAGTTGCACGTGGAAGCATTGAATACTCTGATGTGACCCATCCCGTTCCACTATCTTTTAGCCAACGAGGTACGCCAGGTGTAAATGATGCAACACAGAGAACGCGAGTCTTTCCATATTCAATGAGGACAGATCCTTCTGCATGATCAAGCCATCCACGAGTGATTTTGATTTCGCGAAGCTGTTCTACTGAGCGTCCATCATTGCGTGCCATTGTCGTACCTATTTCTCTTTGAGTGGAGTTGCGTTGTTAATTAAAGAATTTGTTGTTGAACAGTGCCAACTTCAGGCCCTAGGAAGCGTCGAGCAAGTCCTTCGAATGCAGCAGCATCGCCTGTAGCTAAGAATCTATGAATCGGTGCTGGAGCGCCAGATGCACGCAGGAGTGAACCTTCGACTAGGACGCGATAGAGATCTTTTGCGGTCTCTTCAGCACTTGAAACGAGTGAAACTTGGTTGCCCATCACATATGAAATGACACCAGTGAGCAGTGGGTAGTGAGTACATCCCAAGACCAAGGTATCCACATCTGCCTTAATCATCGGTGCTAAATATTCTCGCGCAATCTGAGTAATTTCTGCCCCTGATGTCTCACCGCGTTCTACAAATTCAACAAAGAGCGGGCAAGCTGCGGATGTAATCTCTAATTGAGGTGCTGCTGCAAATGCATCGATATATGCCTGCGAATCGATGGTCGCGCGAGTTCCTATAACGCCAATCTTTCCACTGCGAGTAGCGGCAACGGCGCGACGTACCGCCGGTTGAATAACTTCAATCACCGGAATTGTGTAACGCTCGCGTGCATCACGGAGCATTGCAGCGCTTGCTGTATTGCATGCGATGACGAGGGCCTTAACACCTTGATCGACCAAGAAGTCGAGGGTCTCTAATGAGAAGTCTCGTACCTCGGCAAGCGGCCTCGGACCATAAGGTCCACGCGCGGTATCTCCGATATAGAGCACCGACTCATGTGGCAGCTGATCAAGGATTGCTCGAGCAACAGTTAATCCACCGACTCCAGAATCAAAGATTCCGATTGATGCGCTGCTCATGTGCTAATCGTACGAGGTCACGCTAGAAAAGAGGAATTACGCCCAGAGAGTTCCATCTAATTCTTCAGTAGCCGCCTCAAGATCATTGCCATAGATGCCGGTTGAGAGGTACTTCCATCCACCATCACAGACAATAAAGGCGATATCAGCGTCGCGACCAGCGTCAACCGCCTCTTTGGCAATCGCGAGAGCTGCATGCAAGATTGCACCAGTCGATATTCCCGCAAATATTCCTTCAGTGTGCAATAGATCGCGTACACGACGAACGGAGTCTTCAGCACCGACAGAGAACCGACGAGTCAAAACTGATGCATCGTAGAGTTCGGGAACAAATCCCTCATCGATATTTCGAAGGCCATAAACAACTTCACCATAACGTGGTTCAGCAGCAATGATTTGAACATCCGGTTTTACTTCACGCAAGTACTTTCCTGCACCCATCAGAGTCCCTGTTGTTCCAAGGCCAGCAACAAAGTGTGTAACAGTAGGAAGGTCAGCAAAAATCTCGGGGCCAGTTCCTTTGTAATGCGCAAGAGTATTTGCAGGGTTGCCATATTGATAAAGAAAAACATATTCAGGATGCTTAGCAGCGAGCTCTTTTGCAACGCGCACAGCTTCATTTGATCCACCTGCTGCCGGCGAAGAAATTATCTGCGCTCCCCACATCTCGAGAAGTTGGCGTCGCTCCGGACTTGTGTTCTCTGGCATGACGCAGATCAAGGAATAGCCACGAACTTTTGCAGCCATAGCGAGAGAGATACCGGTATTGCCGCTTGTAGGTTCGAGAATCATTGCGCCAGGTTTTAGCACACCGCTTTTCTCGGCCTCATCAATCATCGAAATCGCGGTGCGATCTTTAATTGAACCCGTGGGATTTCGATCTTCCATCTTTGCCCAGAGTCGTACATTTGGGGCAGGAGATAGACGAGGTAAACCAATTAGCGGAGTATTGCCAACTGATGATTCCAAGCTTTCAAAGCGCGCCATAAGTAAATTTCTTTAGAGAGCAGCGCGAGAAGATCCGCCCGCAACTGCCGGCAGAATTGTGACGCTATCGCCATCTTTTACCGGGGCGTCAAGTCCTCCGAGGAAGCGGACATCTTCATCATTGATATAAATATTGATAAAGCGGCGTAGTGCACCTTTTTCTAAAAGTCGCTCTGCTAAACCTGGATAATTGCTTTCGAGACTAGCAATGAGGGCCGAAAGGGTTGAACCCTCTGCTTCGACGCTCTTCTGCTCTTTTGTGTATGGGCGAAGAATTGTTGGGATGCGAACTTCAATAGACATAACCGTAGTATGTCGAAAGATTAGGTTATTCGGTAATTGAAATTTCTTCTTCCGTTACAACGCCATTAATTATTCGAAAAGAACGAAACTCAATTGCAGGTGCAATCTCTTCGCGGGTAGAGACGAGCACATAATGAGCTCCCGGTTCGCCTGCATATGCAATATCTGTGCGCGATGGACGAGCCTCGGTCTCTGTATGGGAGTGATAGATAACAACAATCTCTTCATCGTTATCGTCTACTTCGCGATAGAGCGCAAGCAGATCCTTAGGATCAAATTCATAGAAAGTCGGTGAGTGAGCCGCATTAACCATTGGTTTCAAACGAGTGGGAGTATCAGAACCAACCGGGCCAAGAATCACTCCGCAGCATTCGTCAGGATATTCCGCGCGGGATTGCTCGACTATTGCATCAACAATAGAGCGAGATATCGTAAGTGACATACTATGAATCTTAATCTACTTCGCTCATGAGCGCTTCGAGAAGAGACTCTTGCAACCAACCCAGCCAGGTGTAGACGGCATAGACGCCACGAAGTGGATCATCTGGTGTGAGAAGTTCCAACTGTTCATAGCTGCTGTTATCAATTTTCAATCGAACGCCCAGTGCAAGTCTCATATCGTTCAGTGCACCAAGCCAAGCGTTTGCACCATCATGATCAAGTTCGACATCACCCTCGGGTGAACTTTTCAGTGCAATGCGAATAGACATCGCATGCGCCTCTTTCTTTTGCCGCAGCGTTGACTCGGTATATCTACGAAATTCAGAAGCGTCGACCTCATCCGCATATGCATCCGGTAGCAAACGACGGAGGACATCATCTTCTGGTGGGGAATCATGTGAGGTAATTCCAACCATCGCAGCAAGGGGATCTTCGTGACCATGATCGACTCGCTCAGATAAAAGTTCAATCAGCTGTTCACAGAGATTGACCAAAATTCCGCTCTCGGTCTCATCGAATGTGATTACATAGGAATGACTTCCGTGACGCTTAAATCCCTCGTTAGCAGCCATAATTAAGCGAGATCCCCGCGCTGGATTGTTGCCCAAAGACCAAATTCATGGAGCCTTGCCACATCGTGTTCCATCTCTTCGCGGCTTCCCGTCGAGACAATTGCCTTGCCCTCATTGTGGACCTGCAACATAAGTTCGGTCGCTTTTGATTTTGAATACCCGAAGAGCTCCATAAATACATATGTGACATAGCTTTGAAGATTTACTGGGTCATCCCAGACGAGCGTTACCCACGGAGAATTGTCAGAGAAGATCGCTTTGATCTGCTCCTCAATTGCGCTCTCGGTCTTTATCGCCATAGTTCTATTTAACCAATTTTGGTGGAATAGTTGAACGGATTAAAACCGAGAATTGCGGAGAAATCTTCTCTGGATATAAAGCATCCCCCGCCGCAATGACTCGAAGAGTTACTGCGCCTCGTTGCTGCGCCGGGACCGGTAGCGAGAAGTTACCTAGAGAGTCTGTTACAGCGCTGGCACCGAGTGCGACCCACTTGCCAGCGAGAAGAGTTTGGAGAGTTACAGTAGTTCCAACTGTTCTTGGTCGTAGCGATCCTGTAATTGCAAAGCTCTCACCGCTCTTTATTGAGGATGTTGCGCTAATAATGAGGCCACGATTAATTACAACAGCGCCCTCGTTACTTATTCCCGCACTGCGCTCCCAGGTGCCCTCTGAATAAACCCGCACTGTCGTCGCCTTGCCGAGCAGAATCTTCTTTGAGATCTTGCCTTCAATATCTGTGGTGGCATTTGCTAATAGTCGCCAATCAACTTCCCCTGGTGATTTTCCTTCTACACGTACAGGAACATTCGCGAGTGGAGACTTATCTTTAATTGTGAGCGTCGCACTGAGCGAAATTGGCTGGCCATAGTTGACGGTGCCAGTTTCAATAATCAGGTTTGCAATTACCTTATCTGGTGCAATTGATTTAGCGACATTACGAACTCCCTCGAGTGCAAGTGGTTCTTCCATACCGATTGTCCAAGCAGCTAATCCACCTAGTCGATATTTCTCAACTAACGAAGCGCGCGCTGTATAGCTTTGAGCATCTTGATACCAAGCAACACGGGTTGCAGTGCATGACGTTGATAGTCCCCCAGCAGTAGTGCCGTTATAACTCTTTTGATAGGTAAACGTTCTTTCACCATATTGCTCGTTGTAAGTAGCTACAACACCATAGGTTGCAGCCAAATTCTGGGCGTCACGCATTACAAATGTGGCTGCCTTCGCACCTGGCTTAATTACTGAGGCAACATTTGATGGACAGATACCGGTAACCGCTGTTACCCAATCACGTCCATATCCAGGAACGCCAATATAAACTTTTGATGCCGGCATGATTGATACTGCGTACTTCACAGTTTTCTCTGTCCAAGCAAGTGGGCCAATCGGGCCGGGTCTTGCAACAGAATAGTCATACGTCATGATGCGCAGTCGATCTATATGCGGTGCGATTGCAGCCCAGGCGTAAACGTAATA
>WLPB01000002.1 GCA_009698975.1 Actinomycetota bacterium
CAAACATATGTTCGAATTATTCTTGCACTTGTCGGTGGTGGGGGGTATCTTTCTCTTATCGAACAAATGTTCGATAAACCTTCCCCAAGGTTAGTACATGGCAGGAGCAAGACCATGAGCGCTATAACCAGTCTAAATCAAGGCTTTTCGACCTTTCCGTCCGTGCGATTAAATCGCCGTGGTCGCTTAGCTCGTACCCTCGTGGTTCTTTCTCTCGCTATCGTCGCGGCATCGGTTGCTGGCGGGCATGCGGGGGCGCAGACATCCCCAACCCCACGCGCTGCCGCTGAGTTCATTACCGTGACCGTGGCACCTGGCGAGACCCTCTGGGCGCTCGCTTCCACGCTCGCTGATGGGCGTGATACCCGTGATTTGGTGGCAGATATCGTTGAAATCAACAGCCTAGGCTCAGCAGATCTCCAGGCGGGCCAGAAGGTCCGTATTCCGCTTAACTAAGACCGCAGGCAAGAATTTACTTTAATTTAGCCTCAAGAGCTGGCAGAAGGTATTTCACGTAGCTCTCTGAAAAGTGCCACTGGTCGAAGTAGGCAATCTTGTTCTTGATGACCACTGGGCACAAAGTCGCAGTACAGGCCCATCGCACAGTATCGATATAGGTTGCGCCAACTTTCTTCGCCGCCGCTGACTCAATCTTGTTGTAGCGAGCATTATCGGCCTGGGTGCGTCCAGCAGAACAGAGAGCTAGATTGGCACGAGGACGGCTGATACATGAGACCGGATCTTGAGTAAGGCTTGGATTGTTTCCAATGACAAAGACCTTTTTGCTCAACGTTGCAATCTCGGCCATTGCAATCGGGAACTCCCTCCCCCAGAAAAATGGGGTATCAAAATCAGATTGCTTACCATCAACGACTGCAGGCTTCCACTGATCGGTAACGATAATCATCTCTGGCTTGAGTGCGGCAATCTGCGGTAGCACTTTTGCTTGCCACTCATTGCATTCATTAAATGGTTTGTTGAGTTGATAACTCCAGATGGGTGCTTTCACTAAAGGACAGGCAAGCTTTGCAAAGAGGCGAACCTTGAATTTCTGTTTCTTGCCAATTACATCCAGAGCGCTCATCCACATTGATGCATGCGAGTCACCATAGAGAACCACAACTCGTGTGGATGATATATCGCCTCCCTCGCACACTGGGGTATCGGTTGAGGGAAAATCAACTGAACAGATTTGATCTAACCACGGGCTCTTATCTGTGCGGGCCTTAATCAATGATGCACTCAGCGTTTTAGGAAGAGCTTGCAAGAGAGTAGCTTTTTTAACTTCGGCAGCAATTTGCTGATCTAAAGTTGCAGCAAGTGCTGGCTGCATGGTCAATCCCAAAATCACCGCTGTGATGAATGCCAATGCCTTTTTCATACCGCTCTCCTTAGATTTGATGTGATGAGAATAGAACTAGTGACGAAATTGAAATAGTGAGAACGCCAAGCAAGACGGTGAGAGCAGGCCTTGTACGCAATCCGGATGCGAAACGAATTGGGTTTTCAAAGAGATGGTGGGTTAAAACACTCAGAACCACGGTTAATGAAAGCACTTTTGCGATTTCTATAGCGCCAAAATCGGCCGAAATTGCCGCCACTATTATCAAAATGGGCCAATGCCAGAGATAGACCAAGTAGGAGAGATCTCCCAGATAAGAAAATGGCTTGAGGCCGAGCGGATTAGCTCTGCCAGAATCTGCACAATAAAGATAGAGGGCGGTCACAAAGATGACAGGAACTGCCGCGGATCTGGGCCACTGCATGCTTTCATTGACGAAGAATGCGGATACGAAAAGATAGAGAACTGCAACAACTTGAAGGTATTTAAAGCCGATCTTGATTACGGGAAGCAGGGCAATTAATGCGCCAACTGCTAGCTCCCATAAACGAACGTGCGTAAGAAAGAAGATTGGTGCTTTAGATATCTCTGATTGCACTAGCGCAAAGGAGAGTGAAGTAAGAATAAGAAACGAAAGAAAAATACGTCTAGCCAATTGCGAGCCACTCTTGAGTGCCAAGAATAGAAAGAGGATGGGCCAGAGTAAGTAGAACTGCTCTTCAATAGAGAGAGACCAGAAGTGCTGCAGGGGAGAGCGTTCTATGCCAGCTGCAAAGTAATCGAGTGAGAGGTTGTGAAAGTGAAAATTACTTAAGAAAACACTCGCCCATCCGGCATCTAATCGGGCATCGTTACCTACCACTGGACCGAGATAGTAATCAGCAGCAACTATCGTGGCGAGGATTACCAGAAGTGCACTAGGGATGATTCTAAGAATTCGACGAGCGTAGAAATTAAGCAAAATCTTTCTTTTATTCTCTGTCTGTGATCTCAGCATTTGTAGTGTGATTACATAGCCTGAGATGACAAAGAAAATATCCACACCAATGAAGCCACCAGAAATAGTTTCTGGTGCGATGTGGCCCGCCACAACGAGAGATACTGCAAGAGCTCTTAGCCCCTGAATATCTGCTCTACGTTGGGCTAGATTTTGCAATTAGCTCTCCTTGACCCGTTCTGTAAAGTCGATGGAGCTAAAGTTAATGGAGCCTTCTTGGTAAATCGCAGCTCCATATTGCTCACGAGAAGTACTGTCGAAGATGACTCTGCAGTTATCAAGGGTTAAGTCAGTTGTATTAACAACTTCAAAACCATTGTGCTTGCGGTGTAATACCGAGACGATTCCATTGGGGCGTAGATCTATTCGAGAATCCCATTTGGAACTCTTCTCAAGGAAGACATCGACGTTGCGATAAACAACACCTTGAATCAGCCCGGGATGAGCTGCGTAATTGAGAATTCCAGCTTCAGTGGTGCAGGTAATGTTTTCAAAGACGATGTCTTTGACGTATCCCTCGTAGGTTCGTTCGATATTTCCATCCGTGCCTTTGGCCGGATCATCCCAAGAGAAGGCGGTAACGTGGAGCGCTTCGCCATGACCCCACCACATATCACTAAAGGTTCGAGTCTGAACTATTGAGTTTGAAAACCGAACATTTGAGATAGTGCCGCCTTCGCGGGCGCGAACGGCGAAGCCACGATGAGAATTCTTGACGATGCAGTTATTAACCAGGACGTTTTTGATATCACCAACAGACTCGGTGCCGAGTGTGATGGCACCTGAAGTTGATGTGAAAATGCAATTTGCAATCACGATGTCAGCAACATCCCCATATTGGGCAGTCTGCGAGCAGGACTTCAGCGAAATACAATCATCTGCAGTGACGAATTCGGAATTAACAATTCGAACATCTTGGCATCGATCAATATCTACGCCATCTGCATTAGGGACCATTAAGTCAGTCAGGATTCGGATTCCATCAATCAGAAGATGATTGCAGCCAGTTGTTCGAAGCGCCCAGAAGGCAGGATCTTTAATGGTGAAATCTCTCAAGATGAGGTTCTCAGATTCAATCAGGAATACGGTGAATGGTCGCTCCAAGTATTGATCTTTGCCACCTATAGGCCCGCGCATCTTGTGAATGTATTGGCCTCGCTCGGCAATAAAGCCATCAGCATTTCCATCAATGGTGCCATCGCCTGAGATTCGGGCGCTGTGGGCGCGAAAGCCCGAGATGAAGGCGCGTTGGGGGAGGACAAACTCGTCGACCTCACCATTCGTCAGGTTCTTAATGTTGTGCTCGGGTGTGTAATCATCGTAATCAGAACTTGCTCGCAGGGTTGCACCGATTTCCAGATGAAGATCAACGTGTGCCTTAAGAGCAAGGCTTCCGCTGAGATAGATGCCACCACTGGGAATCACAACTTGGCCACCACCGGATGCCGCGACTTTATCTATAGCGCTTTGAATGATGGACGCGTTATTTGTGGTTCCGTCGTTCTTAGCGCCGACTTCATCGATACGAATCTTCACGATGGGTTTACCACTCTGTTGTGAGACCAGAGAATTGCTTCGACATTTCTTGCAATCTCCACTAAATCTTTCTCATTTCCTGTAACCGTAAATGTATGACTTTCACCGGGTAGAAGTGAGACAGATTGTGAATCGACTTGTGTGCCTAAGAACATAAGCTCTGGAAGAATAGATAGCTCATGTATATATGTGCGAGCTGTTACATCCACTAACAACTTGCCGCCTTCAATGCGCGCAAAGTGCTTGAGTTCGTGAGCCGGAGCTGCAGCAGCTGGATTAAGAGTTGTGCGTCGTGAGACGCGTACCTCAGGTGAAGTTGCCAGAATGAATCCTTCAAACTGACCATCAGCTATCTCGGGGAATAGATCTACTGCAGGGGTGCGATAGACGCCGTATCGATCGATAGTCACCTCGAGTAAATGCTTCTGCAGAACTAAACCGGATTTGCTAATTAGGAAGACCTCTACTTGCGGACTCCATGGTTCATGATGATCGTTGAGCAGAGTGATGTTTGCACCTTGATCCACTCGACCGATAATCAAAGTTCTTGGACGATATGCGGCCTTCATTGCATGCCAAGCCAACTTACGGAATCCAGTGTGATCCAAGACCGCCCAACTAATCGCTGGCCACATATCATTAAATTGCCACAGTATTGAGCCAGAACAAGTCTCGTAGAGGCTTCTAAAGTGCTTCAAACCAATCTCCACTGCACGTGCTTGGTCCAACGCCGCTGCGAAGTACCAGGCATGACCTGATGTGGGTGGGTTAGCAAACTCTCTTGATAGTCCAGCGGCAATTTTTGTCATGCCATCGAAGGCGCGTTGGTAGTAAGCAACTTCAGGAGTTGTTGAATCGAGATCATCTTTTCCAATAGCACGAGTCAACATCGCCCATGAGCCGGGACCATTAAATCCGAATTCAGCTGCAAAGGCTGGCTGGTATTGCTCATAACGTTCATATCCAAGTTCGTTCCATACATCCCAGATGTGATTGGTGCCAGAGGCAAAGCTGCGGACATCATCAGAGTGAGTTGAGATTGGTGAGCCAGGAATATATGGACGAGTCGTATCAATTGTTCGGAGGGCATCTGGAATAGTTTTGCGATAGAAGGTATCTCCCCAAGGGCGACCGGCAAGGTCTGGTTGCCATCCCCAATACTGGAATCCTTCAATACATTCATTGCCACCACACCACATCACCAAACTTGGATGAGATGAAAGTCTGCGAACGTTCTCCTTTACCTCTGCCTCGACCTCTTCAAACATTTCTGGGGTCTCAGGGTAAGCCGCACAAGCAAAGAGGAAGTCTTGCCAGACAACAATTCCTTCTTCATCGCAGAAGTCATAGAAATACTCAGACTCATATATTCCGCCACCCCACACACGGATGCCGTTGATATTTACTTCGAGCATATCTCTGATGCGTTGTTGATAACGCTCTTTTGAAACTCGGGTAGGGAAGGGGTCATCAGGAATCCAGTTCGCACCACGAATCCAAAGACGTTCACCATTAACTTTGATGGCAAAGAGATTGCGATCCCCATCAATGGCAGATGTATCTAGTTCAACTTTTCTAAAGCCAACCCGACGACGGTGAGTTTCAAGTACAGCGTCATCGCCATCGATGAGATCGAATTCAATGAAGTAGAGCGGTTGTGCGCCTCTTCCGCGTGGGTGCCAAATCTCTGCCTGGGGGAGGTCAATATGCTCATTAAATGAATCGCCTTTAATGGCAAGCGTGCTTTGGTGAATTAACGTGCCATTGCTCGCATCGAGGACTCTGACTGCACCTGAGAGCGCTGAACTCTCGCCCATAATTGGGATATCGAGTGAGAATGCTGGCTTTCCATTCTCGACTGTGGGAGTTATGCCAACGTTGTCACAATATGCACCGAAAAAAGTGTGGATTTCAATCTTCTTCCAGATTCCTGAGGAGATGGTGATTGGACCCCAATCCCATCCATAGCTACATGCCATCTTTCTTTGATAGTTATATGGCATGTCGTATGGGCGAGGGTAGAGACCTAACTCCTTCACATGATCTTCGGCATCTGTCAGAGGGGCCTTAAATGCAACCTCAAGGGCGATATCTCCAGCCTTAATATCTTGCGTAATATCGAGCCGGTAAGAACGGTGCATATTCTTTGTCTGCAAGCGAACAGCACCATTAATTGAAATTGTTGCAATCGTATCTAGACCATTGAAGATCAGGTGCTTATCTCCAGGCGTTGAATCCTGCGGGATAGTTGTGGTGTACTTGCTATCGCTCTTCCAAATCCAGAATTGATCTTGCTCTTTTCCATTGATTGAGATGTCATCAATAAATCCGGCGGCAATCAGATCAGTGTGGATACATCCTGGAACTATTGCGGGAAAAGATTGTGGTATTTCACGACGGATAATCTTCGTTGGATCGTTGCGCCATGCATTATGGCCATCCTCAACAGGGGCGATATCCCATGCATCAGGACGTGGCGAGAGCTTGAGCGTCCAAGAACCTTGGAGATCTTTCTTTATGTTTTTACTCATCTTCCAAAGTCATCCTCTACTCGCTCGATATCGTCTTCCCCAAAGTAGGTACCCGTTTGTACCTCAACAAAAATAACTTCATCAGTTCCAATATTTGCGATTCGGTGAAGGACGCCAATTGCAAAATCAACGGTATCTCCCGCGCCTAGAGTGCGATCAACGCCATCAATCGTTACGAGTGCGGTACCAGCGACGATAAACCAATGCTCTGCGCGCTTTTGGTGGCGCTGGTAAGAGAGGCGTTTACCTGGAAGGACCCAAATGCACTTAACTTTATGACTCTGACTTTCCTGCAGAACCTCATATCGCCCCCAAGGACGATCTGATTTTTCGAGTTCCATACCTCTCCCTATCCTAGGATTGCAAGCGCCGCACCTAGAACGCCCGCATCTCTCTCAAGTTCAGCTTTGTGTAGCTGAACATCTTTGAGGAACTCAATCGCCTTTGATTCGTTCTTCATATGTTTTTCAAGTGGTTTCCAGAAAATATCTCCTGATTGAACTACTCCACCACCAATTACTACATGGTTGATATCCAATGAACCCACCATGTTTACGATTCCGCGTGCCAGAGCATGAGTACCTTGTGAGATGGCATCAATTGCGGTGGCATCTCCGTCGCGAGCGGACTGCGCTAGATCGATAAAGGAGTCACCGGATGAGCTCCAGCCATTTTCTTGCGCAATAGCGACCATTTGTGGACCGCTGGAGTAAGCCTCTAAACAACCACGTCTGCCGCAGACACAGAGGCGACCTTCAAAATTGATTGAGTGGTGACCGATGAAGAAAGAATTTCCGGAGTCGCCAGTGAATATCTTTCCATCGATGATCAAGCCTCCACCGACCCCAGTTGAGACAACCATGCCAAGCATGTTCTTAAAACCTTTACCTGCACCTAACTTGTTTTCAGCATGTGCCAAAGCAAGAGCATCTCCATGCAAAATCACGTCAGTACCCTGAGAGAGTTCTTTAAAGAGATTAACAATTGGAAAGTCTCTCCAGATTGGAATATTGACAGGACTGAGGCAACCAGTGCGCACATCGAGAGGCGCTGCAGATCCGATTCCGATTCCTAAGAGTTCTCCTGTGGATTCGTTGATGAAACTGGTTGCGACTTCTCTGATGCTATTCCAGAGACTCTCGCCGCTTGCTACCTGGGTGCTCACTTCATGCTTACGAAGCACTCTAAAATCGTCTGAGACCGTCGCGATAGCAACTTTGGTTGCTCCGATGTCGACGCCAATTGCATACCTAGTCACTTTTTCCGGCACCTTTCTGGGGGAGGGTTGCATCATTGAGTTCAATTTTTAGCACCTCAGAGGTGTAGTTAGTTTCAAAAGGATTTTCAAATCTACGAATAAGTAACTCTGCTGAAACTCTGCCGATTCGGCGCGGGTCATGGTTGAGAGTTTTTATGCCCAGCAAGTTAGCGGTGGCAAAGAGGTCAAAGCTCACAACTTTAACTTGAGGAGAGATTGCACTTATTGTCTGTCCGACACCCAGGGCGATCACATCATTTGTTGCAATGATGCCGTCAATATCTGGATTTGCTTTGAGCAGCGCCATCGTTGCCTGCGCCGCTTCTTCAGATGTGTGGATGTTGGTAACGATGTGAGTATTTTTGGTGTCAACCCTTCGACTTAAAATCGCTTGCTTAAATGCCTCGACTCGTTCAGAGGCGGTCCAGATACTTATGTTGTCGGCAATCACCGCTATTTTTTTGCAATTCTGGCTGAGCAAATAATCAAGGCAGACTGTAATTCCGCCACGGTTATCTACAGTGACTGAGTCAGCGTCGAGATAAGGTGCTACGCGGTCTGCGAAGACAAATGAGAAGCCACGTTTACGCTCTTGATGAAGATGGCTGTAATCCTCGCCAGAAGGAACGATGATGAGGCCTCTGACGCGACGCTCCAAGAGGGATTCAATCAAATTTCGCTCTCGCTCTCCATCATCTCGCGCAGTCGCAAGAATGAGGTCAAGACCTTCCTCGGCAAGACGTTCTTCGGCGCCTGCAGCTAATCCTGCATAGAAAGGGTTTGAAAGATCTGAGATAACCATTCCGACAAGGTTGCTGAGAGAGCCGACACGGAGTTCGCGAGCGATTCGATTGGAGCGGTATCCGACAAGATTTGCCGCCTTCTTAACTCTATCCGCGGTATCTCCCGAAACTTGGGTGGAGCCATTCATTACTCGTGAGGCAGTTTTGATGCTAACACCCGATATTGCTGCCACATCTGCGAGGGTTGGATGGGCGATTACATTTACTGCCTCTGGCATTGGATTTAAATCTTTGAGAGTCATTTTGCTTACACCCGGTCAATTCTAAAAGCGATATCTCCTGTGAATTTCGGTACCAAAATTTTCAAGGTCGCAGTAGCGCTCTTCATAGTTTGCACTCGGATTGTAGCCCCGGTAAATGAATTTATAAATGTTACTTTGTAACTGCCAGATTGACCTACCGGTACCAAAATCGTGCCACCTTTAGAAATTGGGTCTGGGAAATTGGTATTCATCTTCTTCTTTGTTCTCAGTGCCTCAATTGCTGCGTCGAGCAAGAGTTGGGTCTTGGCGGAGCGATCAAAATTATTGTGTCGTATCCAACCAATTACCGTCTCTGAGGAGTTAAGAGTAAGAATTGATGTTAAGGGAAGTCCATAGACGCGACTGGTCTGCATCGAAGCGGGATCAAGACCCTTAGTCAGAGTGTTGAGCCCTTTCGTGTGACCCCAGAGGCCGAGCGGTTCGATGTAGTTATCCCACCACCAATATGAGGCAGGACCTGCGAATCCCACGAATGTTGCTGCCCATTGCGAGTTATGAAGATGAAGTCCACGAGGATCGGAGAATGGATCTTCACTGACTGTACCCGAACCCATTTCACCAACAAGAATTGGTTTGTTGGGGACTGCAGCTCTCAGCGCTTCAGCTTGCACTGTTAGGGACTTAATTGGATCACTTGGGTCATACACGTGAGTTACTGCGTAATCCAGATTGCTCCAATCTTCCAGACTGGCGCCAGAGGACCATGAGTTGGTCCGAAGTGTCCGATAGGCATCGCTCTCATCAAGAACTTTATTTGACTTAACAATCCAACTCTTCAAATCACCAGTCGCAATTGGAGTGTAGTTAACCTCATTCCAATATTCCCAGGTCATCAGTGATGGATATGCGCTGTATCTCGCAACAAGATAACGCAATCTTCTCTCCCAATATTTCCAAGCAATTTCGCTTGTGGCGAATTCGCCAGCAGATGCAAGTGGCCCGCCATTCTCCTTGAAATAAGGATTTGAGTACCACTCAGGATTTGTGGAAACACTAAAAGCGCCGTGGTTGATAAAGACGAGATTAATTCCTATGCCATATTTTGCGCCGAGTAGAAAGACTTGATCCAATAACCATGCTCGATCGAGGCGTTTTGTGTAATCACCTAGACCAGTATCGGTCCATTCAATCCCAAGCGACCATGATGCCATCCAGACTCGCGCAACATTGACTCCCGCTTTAGAAGCTTGCGAGAACCATCGGTCGTAACGTTCGACTTCTTCGAATCGTCCAGCCCACGCGATGTTGTAAGCGATTGGAATAAATGGCGAATCTCCACGTTTAAAGGACTTGCCTTCAGTCTTAATCTTGGGAATGACTGAATAATTCGTATCTACTGTGTACAGCGGCATTGTGTATTTCTCGCCCTTGATAATGGCAAGAATTTCTAGAGAGTAACGACCGGCTACAGTGGATGAGAAAGCCATCCGCCAATGGGGTTCACCGACCTTCATAATATTTCGGTTTCCATTGATGTTTTGAAGTTTGTACTCCTGATACCAGTAACCATCAACAGAAATCACTGAACTATTTGGGCGAGTCAAGCGCGCGGTTACGAGCGCTTGATCCCTGTCAAAATTGTTGGAGGCTTGTGGTAGGCCATTGACCGAGAGAATGACCGGAGTGGTGGGGGAGCCAAGTGAGACAACTTCAACGAGTGGCGTACTGGCTGCTTGTGTTTGTGTTGGCGCAATCAAAGTTGCCGCAAATAGCGAAATGACCGCAGCCAATCTGATTGGAAAACGTGTGGAGTGAAACATTATTTCAATCCAGAGAGTGCGATTCCGCGAATAAAGTGCTTTTGAGTGGCAAAGTAAAGTGCAATTGTTGGGATACTTGTAATTAGTGAGGCAGCCATAATGATGCCCTGGGTACCAATATTTCCGGCGCCAGAGTTTCTCAAGTTGGCTAGAGCTACCGGCAGAGTTGCCATATCTTGACTCGTGGTAATAATGAGCGGCCACAAGAAGTTATTCCACTCGCCGATTGCAGTAAAAATCATCATTGCAATCAAGGCTGGCTTGAGCAATGGCAAGATGATTCGGAAGTAAATCGTATATTCAGATGCGCCATCGATTCTGGCAGCCTCCACGAGTTCATCCGGTATAGAAGAGAGGTACTGAGTAAGGAAGAAGACAATGAAGGCTTTCGGAAGTGCCGGGACGATGTAGGCCCAGAATGTATTGAGCCAACCAAATGAATCCATCAGCAAGAATCCTGGAATCAGCCCCACTTGCCATGGAATCATCATTGATCCAATAACGACGAGATAGACAATTTTCTTACCCTTAAAGCGATGCTTACTGACTACATAAGCTGCGAGAGAGCCAATAAAAAGGGTGAGCACGGTAATTGAGATATTGACAAAGATACTGTTAAAAATAAATCTGAAGAATCCGAATTTTAAATCTGGATATCTTTGAAACAATCCCTGCAAAACATCTTGTTGGAACATGCCAGGGTTGTAATTTGTATCGTAGTAGTTTCCGGCAATCCACTTCTTTGGGAAAAACGTTGGCGGAACTTCCTGTAGTTCTTTTACTGACTTAAATGATGAGGTAATCATCCAGTAGTACGGAGCAATCATGACCACCGTCAGTAGGTACAACGGAATACGCCGGAGTTTTGCGGCCTTGGACTTGGATTCAAATGGATTGGTGAATGCGCCGCTTCGCTCCATTAACTTATCGTTACGCTTTGTTTCGGCCTTGGTGAGATCCTTGGTCACTTGAGATCCTCCAAAGAACGTGAAATTTTGAGGTTAATCATGCTGACAACGAAGATAATTGCAAAGAGAATCCACGCAATTGCAGAGGCATATCCCAATCTAAATTTATTGAACCCTGCATCGTAGAGATAAGGAACAATCATCAGCGCCATATCTTGGAGCCCACCAATAGAGCCAACGCTGGTAGGGAAGAGTAGATAGACGCCTTCAAAGATTTGAAACGCGCCAATGATTCCGGTGATTGCGACGTAGACCATCACGGGCCTCAGAAGTGGCAATGTGATGTATCTAAATCTTTGGCGAGGACCTGCTCCATCAATTACCGCTGCCTCGTAGTACATCGCTGGAATAGAGTTAAGCCCAGCAAGGAATAAAATCATTCCAAAGCCAGCCCCGCCCCATACCGACATGAAAATCAAAATTGGGATAGCCATCCAGGTTGTAGCCAGCCATTCGATGGGAGCGATACCGAAGATATTTAGGAAGGCATTCAGTAGGCCTACTTGATCACCCCGGAAAACCCAACCCCATACGAGGACGACAGCGATTCCTGACGTCACTGAGGGTAGGAAGAAAATTACCCGCAGTACGCGATTGGTCCTGGTGTCCTCTTGCAGGGCTAGTGCCAATGCAAGCGAGGCGAGCATTCCTAGCAGAACTGCGCCAATAACATAGAGTCCAGTATTAGAGAGCGCTTTGTGAAAGCGATCATCATTAAAAATCAAAGTTGTGTAGTTACCGAAGCCAACGCTTCCGCATGGGGCTTGATCCGGATTACAGATTGCGTTGTAGCGCATAAATGAGAGGCGCAGACTGGAAAGAACTGGATAAATACTAAATACGATAAAGAGAATGGCAAAGGGCGCGAGCATTATGTAGGTCGCAATGCCAGCTTCGCTAAAGCGTCTGAATCCAGTCTTTCGACTGACTCCATCATCTTTTCTTCGCGCAAGAAGTTGCGTCACAGTTATTTTGCCTCTCATCTTGGATTACTTGCCTCTAGAAGAGCGTGGGTAGGAAATTAATTCCTACCCACGCTCCCACCTAGGGGATTGCTATTTAGAGCTTGGACTTCATTACGCCAGCAGCCTCATCAAGAGCCGCTTGAGCAGTAGCTGATCCAAATAGGAAGCTCTGTAGAGCAGTTGTTACACCAGCTTGTGAATCTTCCCAACCGTTACAGTTTGGAGGACCTTGTGCATCCTTCAACTGGCTCTTGATTGTTGCAAGCACAGATGCTGGATATGCATCAATAGTGTCAGCGTTGCTGATCACTGGTGATAGGAAGATTGCATTCTGAGCAGCTCCGACAAGGTTCATCTGACGAACGACGCTACGGTCGTAGAGAGTCTTGATGAACTTAGCTGAGAGTGCTTGCTGTGACTTAGATGCGTAACCCATTACTGAGATTCCGCGGCCACCAATAAATGCAACGCTCTTTGATCCTGGTGAGGCAGGTACTGGAGCAACTCTCCAGTCCTTGTAGTCCTTGAAGTAGGTGTAGTAGCCGCTTGCCTGGAAGTTACCAGAGAAGCCGATACCGTAAGTACCCTTCTTGATGTTGTCGTTCATGCTCCAGTCAGCTACACCAGGCTTTGGTGCGCCGAAATCAGAGTAGAGCTTCTTGTACTGGGTAAGAGCTGCAACGCCCTTAGCATTGTTGATCGTGACCTTACAGGTCGCGTCATAGAGTGAACCACCCATTGAGTACAACCATGAGAAGTATCCGAGCCAGTCAGCATTTCCCCATTCGTTGTAGACAGGAGTTGTAACACCCTCAGTTGCCTTGAGCTTTGCTGCAGCAGCATTGAACTCAGCGACAGTCTTTGGTGCAGCTGTAAGGCCAGCCTTAGCCATTGTGTTTTTGTCGTAGAACATCATCATCAATGTAAGGTCGAAAGGAACTGCGTAGACCTTTGTTGACTTGTATCCAACGAGAGCCTTGTAAATCTGTGCAGGCACCTTTGGCTGGACGTAGCTAGCTACTCCGAGGGTACGAAGATCAGCAAGCGCACCCTTGTTTCCAGCTGAGATACCCCATGAGAGGCCACCAGTGAAAATATCTGGACCCTTCTTAGCAGCAGCTGCTGCCAAGACCTTTGCATAACCATCGCCCCATGAGATTGCCTGGACGTTGACTTTGACATCAGGGTTAGCATCTTCAAATGCCTTACCTGCTGCCTTCATTACTGCCGCATCCGCATCGCCACCGGTTGCCCAGATGGTGAGTGTCTGCTTTGCAGCGTTCGCTGGTGCGCTCATCGCAACTCCAGCGACCATGGAAATAGCTACCGCTATTGCTCCTATTCGCTTCACGTATCACTCCTTCGTCGTAACGCAAACGAACCTCGTTGCGTCTTGTGGGTAGATTTCACCGTAATGACAGCGTTGTCAACGATATCCATAGGCACAGTTTGATAACAATGAAAAAGTCTATTAGGACATTTTTAGGTAAAAAAGGACAAGGCGAGACATTTCACGCCTAGTTGTGATGCAGGTGAACTCGTGCGGGTTACTTGACTGTGGAATCAAGAGTGATCTGCTCTTCGCCTGTAACGCTAAAAGTTAAGTGCAGCCCATCGCCCTTTGTCGTTGGGCAAACAATTGCCCATTTAAAGGTAACACTCTTCGTTGGAGGGATGACTGTATCCATGGGAACACCCACAACTCCAGATGCCTCTTCAAAAACATCGAAGCAAGCCAGAGAGGCATCGGAATCAAAAGCGCTCTGGATGATGGAAAATGAAGCTATATCAGCATCTTTAGCGCCTTTATTGGTGACGGTGATATCCATAATCATCGGCAATCCTTCGACACCGAGTGATTCGAAATCTTTCGCATTGAAGGTAGCCGGATCTGTGACATTGAGAATAAGCCCATTGCCTAAATCGATATCTGTGCCGAATCCTCCCTGCACTTCTTCAGGAGTGTCTTGATCGGCTTTCTCGCTCAATGCGAGCTCAGAGGTAGTGTCGCCATCCATCGGCACGCGCGGACCTGCCGTGAAGTAAGCAATGCCGACCACGCTTGCTAAAGCCAATGGCACGATAAATTTCCATTTATTCATAATGACTCCTCTCTGTAGGGCGCAGATTTCCACTTAGTTCCATCGTTGTCAACCTTTTAAAATAAGAGTTTATGCTCGACTTTCCAACATCAACTCGAGCAGAGCTCTATCAATATTGAGCCCTTCAAAGTTTTCATACGTTGTTCTCGGGCGGCCGTGGTTTGCAATACCAAAGTTTCCATCAAACTCCCAGAGCGAATAACCCCAACGAGATTCGCGATAGATATCAAAGAGATCGCCAAACCAAGCGAGTGCAACATCGTTATCCGTATATTTGTAGCAACCGAATTCGCCGATGTGCACTGGGCGACCCATGGCTTGCACATCTCGCCAAGGTTGATAGAAATCCCATAACGCTTGGCGATCCCAATACTTACCTTCATAGGTGCATGGATAAGTCGGAATAGGCATTCCCTTGCTTCCATCCCACCACTCCGCCTTGTAGTGGCTCACTAACATCGGCTGATATCCGCGCCCGCTATGAACAACATCGAGATCCGCAAGTTCAGGCATCGCCAAGTGGCCACCCGCGAGACCATTAATTACAACCGTTCTCTCAGGATCAATTTCGCGAATCGCTGCCGTCACTGAGCGAATCACGGCGGAGTGGATCTCTCTCGTGAAGCCTCGCTGGCCTTCAGCAGGTGGCTCATTGACTAAATCAAAACTCAAGAGATCCATGTGCTTACCTTTGTAGCGTTCAGCGACAATTGACCAAAGTCGATGGAATGTCGCTTGCGGTTCTGCATCAGACCAGAGATTCGTTGCTTCTAACTCCCAGCCATTGATGCAATATCCGGGTGCTCTATGAAGGTTTAAGCTAATGTGAATTCCACGAGAGATAGATTCGTGTATATATGAATCTAAGAGTTTGAGGAATGACTCGTGCACTGGCCCATCAAGGGTGTCAATCCAGAACCTATAGTCAGTTGGCAGCCTTAAGAATTTGAATTCATACTTCGCCATAAAATCGAGCATCCGAGTATCTGCTGGCAGCGCTGCATCCATATGGCCCTGTGAATATGCCCATTGCGCGTTGAATCCGTAGCCAAGGTTTTGATCTGCATTAATCATCAAGAACTCTTTTCTGCTAGTAGTTTTTCAAGCCAAGAAGCTTGCACGAGTTGATGCGCGACACTTCCGCCTTCGTGGGTATTGAACTCGTACACCTCGGTATCAATTTTTCCGGCATATCGATTTCGCATCGCAAAGATTGTTTCAGGGGGACATATGGGGTCGTGCAATCCAATTGAAACCAGCGCTGGGGCAGTTGCCATCGTGACCAGATTCGTAACATCAAAGTACGAGAGCGTTTGAAAAACCTGTTCTACTTCAGCGCGATGAACCCGTAGGTATGTGGTGATTTCGTGATACGGATATGTATCTACGATTTCAGTTGCTCTGCGGAAAGAGCAGAGAAATGGAACATCGGGCATTGCCGCAAAAACTCCATTAGAGAGTGATGCAGCAGCAAGTGCAATCCCGCCACCTTGACTTCCTCCCGCGACGATAACTCGGGTTGGATCGACTCCTGGCAGATTCTGAGCCGCCCGCACAAAGGCAACGGCATCAACAAAGACTCGTCTGTAGTAATAATCTTCCTGAGAAAGAATTCCTTGAGTCATAAATCCAGGGGAGTGAGAGTGACGCGGATAAGAGCCATCCGGTGTATCGGAGAGACGATAACCACCACCCTGGCCACGGGTATCCATCACCAGAACTCGATATCCGGCGGCAACCCAGAAGAGCCATTCGTGAGGCAAGCCGCGTCCGCCCCCATATCCGTCGTATAAGAGGATGCAGGGAGATGTCTCAGGAGCGCTTGCGGATTCGAGAAACCAGCCACGAATTGGATCATTGTTATATCCCGCAACAGTCACATCCCACGTCGAGACATTTTTCATTGGCGTTGAGTAGGGCGTTAGAGAGAGCTGATTTTCCTTAGGGAGCTTCTGCTCGAGAGTGTTCTGCCAAAATTGCGCGAAGTCTTCCCTGGCCGTCTTCGGTGCTTGGCTTTTCTCAAGCTCTTCCCGACTTGATCCTATGAGCATTACATATCCTCCATCATCTTCTTACTCCTCCGGAATAAACGATTGTGCATCGTAAAGTCTTCTGTAAAGGCCATTGCCTGCCACTAAATCTGCATGGGTACCTGACTCTTCAATCACGCCTTCATTGAGAACCAGAATTAAATCCGCCTCTTTAATGGTTGAGAGTCGATGAGCGACAACAAAGGTTGTTCGATTGCGCATGAGAGTTTTGAGCGCCTGCTGAATTAACTTTTCAGACTCTGAATCAAGTGCAGAAGTTGCTTCGTCGAGAATCAGAATTTTTGGGTTTCGAATCAATGCACGAGCAATTGCAAGGCGCTGGCGTTGTCCACCACTCAGTCGTGCACCGCGCTCGCCGACAATTGTCTCTACACCGGCAGGAAGGCTGTTCACAAATGCGAGGGCATTTGCATCTCGTAGAGAATCTTCGATTTCAGAGACGCTTACATCATTGAGTCCATATGCAATATTTTCAGCGATTGTTCCATCAAATAAAACTGATTCTTGTGGGACAACAGATAGGAATCTCCGCATTGTTCGCAGGTCGAGTCCCTGATTGTTCTTTCCATCAAGCTCAATGACGCCTTCGGTAGGACGCAAGAATCCGATAATCAAATTGATAAGTGTTGATTTTCCCGATCCTGATGGTCCAACTAAAGCAATCATCTTGCCTGGCTCTGCGAGAAGGCTTATTTGGTTGATCGAAGGCTTGTGATTTGTCGGATAGGTGTATGAGACGTTCTTAAACTCTACTTTTCCGCTCACTTCATCAACGCTCTTCTTGCCCTGATTCTCTTCGATATCCGGAGACTCAAGGATCTCACCGAGTGAGGTAATTGAGGCAAAGCCCTTTGAGATAGCGGGGGCAAGGCTTGCAAGGAGAATTACTGAACCAATCAGCGCGCCAAAGTTTGCGGTCAGAAGTACTACATCGCCTGCTGAAACTCCAAACTTTCCAGTCAAAGCACACGCGGCCGCAAGGACTAGGCATGAAACGTTTGCAAATTGAAAAGTTACCCAAGCAGCGGCGTTGAATTTGCCGTTAATGCGATCAAGCTTCAGCCCTGCTTCCCTGACGCTTTCAAAGGAGTTATTCATACCTTTAATCGCGCGTCGTTCAAGACCGTGAGCGCGCGTAACGTGAAGCAAGGTAGTCATTTCATTGACCTTGCTAGACATGCGTTCGATTTCTCCTCTGAAGTCCTCGTTATATTCATTGAGAGATCGCCGCAAACGAATAATCACAAGTGAGGCGGCTGGGGTAACGAGAATAAAGAAGATAAGAAAATTCGGAACTCGGATCGCTGTCACGATGAGCGCCCCTAAAAGGCTATTGATTGCCGCTAATCCACCATCAGATAGATGGCGCAACATTTGCTCAATGTTTTCAACATCACGAACTACCTTGGTTTGAAGTGCTCCGGTGCTAGTTTTTTGGTAGTAACCAAATGAGAGTTGTTGCATTCGCACAACTAGTGCTGAGCGGATTCTGTTCTCTGTATCTCGAATAGCAATCGCAAGGAATTTTACGTAGAGCAAATTGGTGGGGTAATTTTGCAGAACTACAAAGATGAGGGCAGCTGCATTGATGGAGAGTTCGAGGAGTGTTCGCTTTTGAACCACGATATCGATCATGTTGGCGGTGATGAGAGGGATGAACCAAGCGGGGGAGTGCTTAATGCTGAAGAAGATTGTCGCCAGAATAATGTTCTTCTTCTGATCCCTGAGAAGAAATTTCAGAGTCTGAATTGGGCTTTCACCCTTGAAATGATGGGCAATTTCATTCTCTGCAATGTGCATTACGAAACCGTACTCAAATTGCCTCGCGAATCTGTGAGTTTTTGATAACGATTTCCTGTCTCGCGCCCCGATTTTCGGCCATTTCCACCGATTTAGCTATGGCCCGGCTAGGCAGGGGCTTCGTAGGGCTTCTTTCTTGGCGTGTCGCGAGCCTCATCCTTGAAACTCTCTAGAAATGCTTTAGAGTTACTACTAGATGTAGGGGTTGAAAGAGCGAAAGCTTCCATTAGTAGTGTTTCTAGTGTATCTTTCGCAATTCTCCACTATATGTAGTTGGATGGAAACTTACGCATTTAGAGAAAGGACACGCCGGATGATCTGCCCATTTTGTCGCCACGATGATTCACGGGTGATCGATTCTCGCCCCGTGGAAGATGGCACACAAATTCGCCGTCGCCGCGAATGCCCACAGTGCTCCCAACGATTTTCTACTCAAGAAGTTGCTCTCCTTAACATTATTAAACGATCAGGTGCGACCGAACCATTTAGTCGCGAGAAGGTCCTCGTCGGTGTCCGCAAGGCATGCCAGGGTCGACCAGTAAATGAAGATGATTTGGTCTTGCTAGCCCAACGCGTGGAGGAAGCTCTTCGCGCAACTGGCCAAGCTGAGATCGAAGCAAACGAGGTCGGTATGGCAATTCTTGCGCCACTCCGTGAACTCGATGAGGTTGCTTACCTGCGATACGCCTCTGTGTACCGTAACTTTGCCTCCCTCGAAGATTTTGAAGGTGAGATCGCACTTCTCCGTGCTCTACCTTCAAATAGTAATTCAACTAGTAATTCCCCTTCCTCCGCCAGCAAGTTAACGAGTAGCTCCTCCAAGAGCTAATTGATTCCTTGCACCAAAAAACTGAATAAGCAGCACTGTTTTAACACCAGAAACCACAACATTAAGAGAAGACGGGAAAAATAAACATGTCAGATACGGTCATCAACCGACCAGCTTCAAAGGTAAAAGGCGGCAAGGGTTTAACTATTGAGCGCATCTACACCAACGAGGGCATCCATCCATATGACGAGGTCACATGGGATCGCCGCGATGTAGTGCAGCAGAACTGGAAGACAGGCGAGGTTGTTTTCGAACAACGCGGCGTCGAATATCCAGATTTCTGGTCTGTTAACGCTTCGACAATCGTTACAACAAAGTACTTCCGTGGAGCAGTCGGTGCCGAAAACCGTGAGTGGTCACTCAAGCAGGTAATCGATCGCGTAGTCCTTACATATACAAAGGCTGGCCGCGAGAACGGTTACTTCGCAACTGAAGCGGATGCAACAATTTTCGAACACGAGCTCACACATATGCTCATGCACCAAACATTCTCATTTAACTCACCAGTGTGGTTCAACGTTGGAACAGCAGCGCCTCAGCAGGTATCTGCATGCTTCATCTTGTCAGTTGACGACACAATGGATTCAATCCTTAACTGGTACCGCGAAGAAGGAATGATCTTTAAGGGCGGTTCTGGTGCCGGTCTTAACCTTTCACGTATTCGTTCATCAAAGGAACTTCTTAAGTCAGG
>WLPB01000020.1 GCA_009698975.1 Actinomycetota bacterium
CCTTTGAATCAGGGGCTTAAGGGTAACTCGCAGGACTAGATAAGCGAAATTCTCGCTCTTTATACAGCTATCTCAGGCCAGCGCTCAGCTGGAATGAGGCCGCCAGAACGATGGCGCCTAGCCAAGGCGATAGCTACGGCGAGTGAGGCGATGATGCGAAGCAGGGTAAATGTCGCATATCCCTTGAGCGGCAGACCATATTGCGCCTCGGTAACTGAAGCTAGATGTTGCCAGATTGCGATGTGATAACAAATCTCTGTGATGGTGAAGAACCAGAACCACGGTAGATCTCGCTTATCAATAATTGCAAGCAGCACGAGGGGTGTTAACCAGAGAACAAATTGCGGTGAGTAAACCTTTCCGACCGCCATCACAAGAATAAAAATGTAGACCGCGCTTTCGGATAATGGCAGCGTCCGCTTGGTCTGTAGGAGAAAGATTGTTATCACTAAGACGCCGATTAAGAGAGTGAGAATTGTGAGGTAATTTATATTTGCAAGGTTGACGCCGAAGATACTCAGTCCGTACCAGAGAGAGCCCCAATCCGCGTCGCGATTGAGATTAAGATCAAAGAAACGCCACCAACCTTCTGGGGTGGTAAGCGCGAATGGAGCATTTATCAGAATGAAGCCACCGATAGCGGTTGCTATATAAATTAGCCCTGCCTTAATTTGATTACGACGCAGAAAGATAATCGCGATAGGCAGGAGTAAGAAGATGGGAAAGAATTTAGTTGCGATTGCAATTGCCAAGGCAATCGAACTAATGAGAAATTTCTTTCGGTCAAACCAATAAATTGCGAGCAGCATTGTCGCAATAGCCCAGAGATCCCAATTGATATACAGGGCGGCGATAACAGTTGGAGCAATTGCGTAAAGGTATGAGAACTCTGGTTTTATACGGTGGAATATCAGAACTGAGATCAAGAAAAGTAACGCGATTAAAACTACATTGACTCTGAAATATGTCACCGGGCTATCACTAGAAATTTGCGCTGTAGCCCACATGACTAAACCCTGAAGTGCTGGATATTCAGCCGCTTCCTCGCCTCCGGCAAAGGCCCATTGGCCATCGCCAAATGCGCGAGTACTAAAAAGTGCGGGTAAATCGGAGTAACAGGCGTGAATATATTGATCAGGGCCGGCCCAGACATTGCTTTCGCAATGGCTGAATTTAAAGAAAGAGAAAATCGAAGTCAGAATTGCGAGCACTACGACGATCCGAATACTGGTGCGCATAGAAGTTGCGCCTTAAGGATTCATACTCTGTGTGCCGCCGCCAGTCATCTCAATCGGTTCTAGCCCGCCAATATTTGAAGGCGCTGGGAATTGTAAGACTGGTTCGCCCTTGAGTGCGCCCTTCATAAATGCAGTCCAAATACGTGCCGGGAAAGATCCACCGGTAACTGAGTTAAGGCCACCAATTCCGTTGAGTGATTCAGATGCGCTATCTCTAAAGAATGCGACTGAGGCAGAGAGTTGTGGGGTGTATGCGGTGAACCATGCTGAGGCGTTGGATTGCGATGTTCCAGTCTTTCCAGCAGATGGACGACCAAGAGCTAAAGCGGCACCGCCTGTTCCATTAGTAACAACAGATTTGAGTGCGTACGTGACATCTGCACTTACCTCAGGGCTGAAGACCTGCTGAGTAACTGCCTTGCCTTCATAGAGAACGCCCTTATTTGAGCCAATTACTTGCGCAATTAAATATGGTCTTGCATAGACGCCATTTGCAGCAAAAGTTGCATATGAATTCGCTACATCAATTACATGAGGGCTTGCCACGCCGAGTGAGACGGAAGGTGTCGGCATCATTGCAACTGTCTCTGGAATTCCGGCACGTCTTGCCACATCGACGACTCGATCTAGCCCTGCTTTCATTCCAAGTGGGACATAGACAGTGTTAATTGAGTGCGCAGTTGCTGTCAGTAGATCTACCTGTCCCCAACCCTCATTGCCATAGTTGCTCACTAGATACGGCTTACCTAAATCATCAAAGGTCTGCGGTGAATCGCCGTTCCACATTGATGTCAGTGGAATTCCTTGTTCGAGAGCGGCTGCGAGTGCAAAAGGTTTGAATGTCGACCCTGCGAGTGCGATGGATTGCGTCGCATCATTGAGTTGGCGAACAACATAATCTTCTCCGCCGTACATCGCGATGATCTCGCCAGTACCTGGCCTAATTGCAACAAGACCAATGTGAAGATTATCTGGGGCGGGAGATGGTGTTAATTTATTAACCGCATCCACTGCAGATTGTTGTGCCTTCTGCACAATAGTTGTCTTAATGACATATCCGCCGACCATTAGCTGTTCGGTGGTGAAGCCAAGTTTGCTCAACTCTTTCTGAGCGGCATCAATAATGTATCCCTTAGGTCCACTGAGTGATCCACCTGTTGTTCGAGGCGATATTCGCGGCAACTTTGCAGCTGCTGCCTCTTCTGGTGTAATCCACTTTTGTTCAAGCATCTGCGCGATAACATATTTAAATCGTCCTTCGAGGCGCTTAGCGTTCGCTGCTCGTTCTGTGTCGGTTCCGTAGCCTGGATCGTAATAACCAGGCGAGCGCAAAATACTTGCGATTACAGCGCATTGTGAAATTGAGAGTTGGTTGACGTTACGGTTGAAGTATTGCTGTGAAGCGGTTTGAACTCCATATGATCCACGTCCGAAGTAAATAGTGTTGAGATAATTCTCGAGGATTTGATCTTTGCTCATAGCATTCTCAAGTTTGAGCGAAATAATTAGCTCTTTTACCTTACGTTGGATGCTTCGCTCGGGCGTTAAGAATGCAGTCTTTGCATACTGCTGCGTGATGGTAGATCCGCCTCGCCCCTTACCTAGGGTTATGACGTTATCTGCAATAGCTTGTGCAAGACCTGTCACGCTAAATGCGCGGTTGGAGTAGAAGTTTTTATCTTCTGCCGCCATCACCGCATATCTCAAACGAAGTGGAATTTTTGCAAGCGGCAAGATCTGTCGATTCTGTGCGCCAATGCGCCCAATCTCTTGACCGTTGGAGTATTGAATAACGGTCGCTTGGCTATTTACATAGGCGTTGGGATCGGGAATATCGACAGTAAACCAAGCAAGTGCGAAGAGAACAGAACCTGAGACGAAACCAAAGCCGAGAGTAAATATGGTGCCCCGAATGAGCCTGCGCTTAATACCCGACTTGCGCTTCGGCTTTGCTTTACCCGGCTTGCCTTTACTCGCTTTGGTTGTACTCACTTGCTTAGGTTACCGCTGAAGTCCTCGTCTTCGAGTGTCCGTTGGCGCCGCGGTGGTTTACGTGTGCGTCCATCTCCTAGTAAATATGTAGAACAGAGGTGATTCCACGAGCAATCACGACAGACTTCAACAAGATAGACGGCGAATTCACCAAACTCACGCTCCATCTCGATCAGCTCTGTTGGACTCTTGATTCTTCCTGAGAATTGACCTAACTGGTCACCAAATGTGTATCGCAATTCTACGAGGCGATCTTTCTTGCACACTGGACAGTTGCGACCAGCGCTCTCGCCGTGAAACTTTGCCGCTCTTAATAGATATGGATCTGCATCGCAAGCATCAACGGTCCCGCGAAAGAGGTTAAGTAAGGTTGCACGCTTATCAAGTGAATAGTCGATGAACCCTCTCGCTGTTCGGCCCTGTGGATGCATAAAGAGAAGAATATTCCTCTTTCTTTAACTACGCTTCTCATGTGCAGCAAGAGACCTTCTCCTTATGGCAATTATTGAGTAATCCGCCTTTGCGACGGCTTTTGAGTGTCCGATGGAGTGGCCAATTCACCGATGGAATATTCCAATCGGCACTTGCCTCTTTTCTGCTCTTCTCTCCCGAACGACAGGCATCTGCACTCAATGCCGCTCTCGCCTTTGCCCTTGTTCTACTTCCTTACTCACTTGTGGGGCCTCTTGCTGGAACGCTCCTCGATCGATTTTCACGCCGGAGAGCTATTCTCTTTGCAAACTTATCGAGATCTCTGACTTTAATCTTTATCGCTCTTCTCATCTCTCAAGGACGCACTGGAGTTGAGTTAACAATCTTTGTATTAATCGCATTTGGTCTCAATAGGTTAATTCTTGCAGCGCTCTCCGCTGGAATTCCTTTGGTCTCACCACCTACAGCACTTATCGCTTCAAATGCACTTGCTGTCACTGCCGGTTCTGTTGCGGTTGTTCTTGGTGGCGGCCTTGGACTTCTTATCCGCAGAATTAGCGATGCACTTACTAGCGCTAACTCTGCAGATGGATATCTCATTATCGCCGCTAGTGCTGGGTACTTACTTACCTCTCTCTTCGCGAGTTTGCTCAAGAAAGGCGAGATTGGGCCTCTTCCACACGAGCGAGAGCGCGCCACTTTCGGCGCAGGTTTTACTGAACTTCGTGAAGGTATTAAATTTCTTAAACTCTACAGTGATGCAACCCGTGGAATTTTCGCTGTAGCAATTCATAGAGGTGGAATTACGGGATTGACACTTGCTGCACTTTTGCTTGAGAGAAATACATTTAATGATCCGCAAGATAGTGAGGCTGGACTTGCTGGTCTCAGTATTGCGCTCTCTGGTGCAGCAGTTGGATTTGTAATCGGTGCCATTATTGCCCCTCGCGGAGTTCGCTGGATTGGGCGTCATCGCTGGATGCGCTTATCTCTCTTTCTTGCAGCTATCGGCTCGCTCATACTGGTTCTCGATCGCACACAAAACCTATTGATTGCCACAGCTTTCTTTACTGGGCTATTTGGACAGAGTTTAAAGGTAACTAACGATGCGCTTGTTCAATCTAAAATCAGCGATGAATACCGCGGTCGAACTTTCGCAATTTACGATGTAGTTGTTAATGCATCCATTGTGCTCAGCGCACTCGGTACTGCGCTTTTGCTTCCTGATAGCGGTGATTCATGGTTGGTTCCCGCACTCATCGCAAGTTTTTACTTCGTTACCGCACTTGTATTTCTGCGACCAAGTAAATTCTTTCTTAAGGGTGACGCCTCGAACGCCACCACTCCATCAACTCTTGGGTAGCGCGCTCTTGGCCTAGCGGCCCGTGCTCCATACGAAGCTCCATCAGAAAATCCAACGCTTTGCCTACATCAGCAGATGGTTTGATCTGCAAAAGCTCCATCACCTGCGCGCCATCTAAATCGGGGCGGATCTTAGAGAGCTCCTCTTGCTCCATTAGGGCTTCAATGCGTGCTTCTAAGCTGTCGTAAATGCGAGAGAGGCGCTCTGCCTTCTTTACATTACGGGTCGTGCAGTCCGCGCGCGTGAGTACATGTAAATGTGTGAGCAACTCACCTGCGTCTCGAACGTAACGGCGTACAGCAGAATCTGTCCACTCGCCCTCACCATAGCCATGGAAACGAAGGTGGAGGGCAACAAGTGTTTCTACTGCACTGATTGTTTCATTATCGAAACGGAGCTCCTTAAGGCGCTTTTTCACAAGGCGTGCACCGACTACTTCGTGGTGGTGGAATGAGACCCCGCCCCCCTCAATAAGGTTACGCGTCTTTGGCTTTCCAATATCGTGAAGAAGTGCGGCTAATCTATTTACTAAATTTGCTCCACCGATGCGTTCTTCTTGTTGGATTGCTTGTTCTAACACTGTAATTGAATGTTCATAGACATCTTTGTGGTGATGGTGTTCATCGATCTCTAATCGTAACTTTGGAATTTCAGGAAGCACAAAATCTGCAAGGCCACTATCGACAAGGATTGTGATACCAATTCTTGGATTATCTGACATTAGAGTTTTGATGAACTCATCTCTTACGCGTTCTGCAGAGATGATTGAAATTCTTCCCGCCAAATTCTGCATCGCTGTAAATACCTCTGGATCTAATGTAAATCCGAGTTGTGCGGCAAAACGTGCGGCACGCATCATGCGAAGTGGGTCATCGTTAAATGATTGAGTTGCCGATGCAGGAGTCCGTAGAACTTTCATTGCTAAATCTTCGATTCCACCAAAGGGGTCAATAAATTCTGGAGAATCAGTTGTTAGCTCAAGTGCCATCGAATTAACGGTGAAATCACGACGAGAGAGATCTCCTTCAATTGAATCACCAAATTCAACATCGGGGTTACGAGATTCTTCATCGTAGCTTTCAGTTCGATATGTAGTTACTTCGACAGTTGTATCTCCATGTTTTGCTGCAATTGTTCCGAAAGCGATTCCGGTATCCCAGACATTTTCCGCCCAGACATTGAGAATTTTCTTGCTCTCGAGCGGGTGGGCATCTGTTGTGAAATCAAGATCATTTCCGAGTCGGCCAAGAATCGCATCGCGAACAGGGCCACCGACAAGAGCTAGGCGATACCCCTTTGCTTTAAAAGCTGCCGCAAGCGAGCTCGCCAATGGCGCCCGCTCAATCAAGGATTGAAGGGCGAGTTCTCGTCCAAGAACGCTCTTCTCGTTACTCACATTCCTACTCACATCCCTACTCACAATAGATAAGCCTAGTCGTGGGAGCTCTATCGCGTACTCTTACCCTATGAACCCGGCACCTAGTGCGGGCAGCGAAGGCACGAAGAAGAAGCGTAGGCGCAAGCGCCCGGCGCATCGCTCCCCACAGAATTCTTCTACCCCGACCGAGGGACGCCCTGCAAAAAAGAACCCTGCAAAAGTTATCTACACAAAGCGAGTTGATGAAGTCTCTGCGGGTGGTCTTGTTGTTGATCACAGCGGAAAACTCGGTCTTCTCATTGGTAGACGGGATTTGAAAGATGCCACCGGAAAGAGAATTCTCTGGTCACTGCCTAAGGGGCATATCGAAGAGGGAGAAACTCCCGAGCAAGCTGCAATCCGTGAAGTTGCAGAAGAGACAGGCATTGACTCTTCGATTGCAAAATCTCTAGGTGTTATTGATTTTTGGTTTATGGCAGGTGGTAAGCGCATCCACAAGACAGTCCATCACTTTCTTTTCCGTGAAACTGGCGGACTCCTCGCGGCACAAGAGAGCGAAGTAGATGAGGTCGCTTGGTTTCCGTTAGAAGAAATTGTCAGCCGGCTTGCATACCCAGATGAGAAGAAATTAATCGCCCGTACCAATGCGGCGACCGAGTTAGCGCCTTTATGAAGAAGGTAGCTCTTCTCCTTCTCACACTGACTTTTTTTCTTATTACTCCTCCTGTTCATGCGGCAACCCCTGTAGTTCGAATTACAGATATCCCACACACTGATTTTCAGGGGAATTTTCGTGACAATAAACTCGCGCTCTCACTCACTCCTGACGGCGAATTAGGTAAAGCTCTTGCTCGCGCGTCGACGACGACGACATGGGTTATTGATGCCGCCCTCCTTGATGAGATTATTGATATGTCAGATGGCTATCAATATCTTGGTAAAGAAGACCCTATCGGCGCAAATGTTGCACTTCTCTGGTTACAGCAGTTAAAAGTTTTGACTGAGGGTGCTCCCGTTGTTGCTTTGCCTTACGGAAATCCAGATGCGTCACTCGCTCGCTCATTGAGCCGCTCAGAATTAACTCTCTACTCTGAACTTGGGCGCAGCAAGTTGGAAGAGTTCTTCGGCAGGGCTGTGATTTCACAGAACGGTTGGGGTAAAGGTAAATCTCAACTAAGTAGTGAATTTAAGGCGTTATATAAGAGCAATCGCTTCCAATTAGCCAATCTCGCCCGCGCTATTTCGGCCGAAGAAATCCCACTTTTACGGGCGCGGTTAGGGCGAATTCTTAACCCAGATCTCAGCTCGCAAGATCGAGCATACTTTTCATACCAGGGACGAGATGCCACAAATAACATTGTGAAAAAGCTCCGTGTTGTGTCGGGGCGATACCAATTAACTTCGGAGACAGTAAAGGTTCCACTCACAATAATTAATGACTTTGAGACGGATACCGTATTAACGCTCTCGCTCTTGCCGATGAATTATCGCATTCAGGTTGAAAGTCTCTACGACATTGTTATACCTGCAAAATCTCGAATACAGATTGCAGTTCCTTTTATGGTTATCGCCTCAGGTAGCACAGTTGTAGAAGCACAGTTGATGACAGCTGAAGGTGTATCAATTGGTGCACTCTCTAAGTTAAGTCTTTCAATGACAGTGATTGACTCACGTGTTGCATGGTTTACAACAGGTGCTGGCGTAATTCTCTTTCTCGCTGCAGCCACACAGACGGCGCGTAGGATAAGGCGGTCCCGACGTGAAAAATAGCGATCTCTATAAAGCATCTTCAGTTATGGCACTCGGCACAATCATCTCTCGTATTACAGGTTTTTTTAGAGCCGTCTTAGGTGTAGCGCTACTTGGTACCGCGCTCTTAGCTGACACTTATAACGTCGCAAATACCATGCCGAATATTCTTTACAACCTTTTAGTAGGTGGGGCGCTCACAGCAATATTTGTTCCTCAACTTATTCGCTCTTTTAGCGATAGCGATGGTGGTGATGCATTCGCCTCACGCCTTGTTACAACAATCTCTGGAATTCTTCTCGCCCTCGTGGCAGTAGGTATTCTCTTCGCACCGCTATTGGTTCAAATCTATGCACCTGAATTTTCTCAAACAGGTTTTGAACGTGAACAGCAGATTGCAATTGCTTTCACTCGCTACTGTCTGCCGCAGATTTTCTTCCTTGGTCTCTTTACTATGTTGGGCCAGGTTGCAAACTCTCGAGGATCTTTCGCCCCTCTCATGTGGGCGCCTATAGCTAATAACCTGGTAGTTATTGGGGTTTTCTCACTCTTTTTACTCTTTCAGGAGCCACTCACAGTCGGTTCAATCTCCGACTCGCAAATTCAAATTCTTGGATGGGGTACAACTGCCGGTGTTGTAATCCAAGCTCTGATCTTGATACCGGTTGTACGAAAATCTGGAATTCGTCTTCGCTTAATTTTTGGGGTTAAAGGGCTCGGTAAGTCATTTGCTCTTGCTGGGTGGACACTTGTTTATGTTTTGATTTCTCAGTTGGGCTACCTTGTTACTGTCAATGTTGCAACAGCAGCAGCAGTACGAAGTGCACAGGCTGGTATTGCGACTGGAGTGGGATTTACACCGTACACGAGCGCGTACTACATCATGTTGCTTCCATACTCGATTGTAACAATCTCAATCGTTACAGCAATTTTGCCCCACTTATCTAAACTTGCGATCGAAGATAAAGTGGATGAAGTTCGTGCGCAATTAATCCGCGCAATTAAAATGGTGGGTGTTGTAACGGTACCGAGTGCAGTTGCACTCATGCTCTTTGGCCCTCTTATTACTGAGGTGCTTTACTTTGGAGTCTCTTTAGATGATTCGCAATATATTGGATATGTTCTTGCTGCATTGGGGCTAGGGCTTGTGCCGTTTAGTATTAATCTCATTCTTATCCGTGGTTTTAACGCATTTGAAGATACAAAGACTCAAGTTCTCTCAATCTTTATTATTAACGTTATTTCGGTGGGGCTCTCTTATCTCTTCCTCGCTAAACTCGAAAGTGGTTCCGTCACAATAGGCCTAGGTATCGCTTTCTCGATTAGCTACATCGTTGGACTCTTTGTCACATTAAATTTGATTAAAAGACATGTGGGGCTCCTTCGTACTAGAGACTTTGCAGCCCAGCATGGCACTTTGTTGGCGGCATCATTACTGGCGGCGCTTCCATTCTTCGCTCTCTCACAATTACTTGGGTGGAGCAGTAACGACAATGGGGCTGGGTTGAGAGCGCTACATCTGATGATCGTCCTTACGGGAACAGGTGTTGGATATCTCATTTTTGGCTCTCTCTTTAAAGTCGGTGAAATCCAAGGGTTGCGCGAGTTCGCCACATCAAGGGTCAAGGGCCGCAAGAAGTAAAGGCGCGGTAAGGTGCGGGTATGAGCACTGAAGTACGCGAAGTTGTCATTGTTGGATCTGGTCCTGCTGGATATACCGCTGCAATTTACGCAGCTCGCGCGCAGCTCAACCCACTTATCTATGAGGGTTCTGTAACTGCCGGTGGTGCACTTATGAACACCACTGAGGTCGAGAACTTCCCTGGTTTTATCGACGGCATCATGGGTCCAGACCTTATGGACAATATGCGCAAGCAGGCAAAACGTTTTGGGGCTGAGTTAATTACTGACGATATTGTTGAGATGGATCTCGAAGGCGAGATTAAAACTCTTAAAGATGGTTCTGGAAATATTGTTAAGGCTAAATCAGTAATCCTTGCCATGGGATCGGCTTACCGCGAAATAGGACTTGAGAATGAGAAGCGACTCTCAGGTCGTGGAGTCTCGTGGTGTGCGACCTGCGATGGTTTCTTCTTCCGTGACCAGGTTATTGCTGTAGTCGGTGGTGGGGATTCCGCTGTTGAAGAGGCGACCTTCCTTACTAAGTTCGCTTCTAAGGTAGTTTTGATTCACCGTCGCGACACTCTGCGCGCTTCAAAGATTATGCAGGATCGCGCATTTAATAATCCTAAGTTAGAGATGATGTGGGATACCGAGGTCATTGATGTCCTTGGTCAAGATAAGGTTGAAGGGCTAAAGCTTCGCAATACCAAAACAGGCGTTGAGAGTGTCGGTCAATTCACTGGGCTCTTCGTCGCAATCGGACATATCCCACGCTCTGAACTTATTACATCGCAAATTTCCCTCGATAACGAGGGCTATGTAAAGGTTGAGGGGCGTTCGACAAGGACAAATATTTCTGGTGTCTTCGCCTGCGGCGATCTCGTCGATCACACCTACCGTCAAGCAATCACAGCGGCGGGCTCTGGCTGCCAAGCAGCCCTTGACGCTGAAAAATTTCTTTCGCACTAGTACAGTTCAAGAAATAAACCACAAGTAAATCCAATTAAAGAGAAGATATACGGGAGTAAACGATGAGCGCACCAATCAAGGTAACAGCAGCTAATTTTGATGAATTAGTTCTTAAGA
>WLPB01000021.1 GCA_009698975.1 Actinomycetota bacterium
AAGCAGGAGCTACAGAGAAAAACCCGCAGAGCAATCTGCGGGTTTTTTCTTGCTCAAAGCCAAAAATGTCACCGACAGTCACTACCCTTTACCCATGAGCTGGTTCGCAAACTTCAAAGCCAATCGCGCCGCAAAGCGCGCCCAGAAAGATCACGATGCCCTTCACGCAATCTGGCAAGAAGATGTCGACTGCCTGCGCAAGATCATCGCCGCCATCACCGCCGCATCGCAAGGCAAAGACTCTGTCCCTAACTCACTAATGCAAAAGCCCGGCGAACACACTCTCTGGTCTGGCCAAGGCATCTTCCACGAAACCGGTCGCACCGCATCTACCTACGTCGGCGGATCATCCGGTGTCTCTATCCCCATCGGCGGCGGAATCCGTTTCCGAGTCGGCGCCATGAAAGGCCAAGTAGTTCCCGGTGAAGAACTTCAAGTAGATAAAGATCAAGGCGTAGTCATGCTCACCACCGAACGCCTCATCTTCAGCGGCCCTAACCACACTCGCGAATGGAACTTCGACAAGCTCTTAATGCTCTCCACCAACGAAGACGAATCCGATTACTTCATCAGCGTCTCCAACCGCCAGAAAACTTCTGGAGTCCGCTTCCACCCAACCGTCGGCCGCGAATTCAACCGCTTCCTGGGCTCTGCAACCTCAGCACATGAAAGCGGCTACGACGCAGTGCTAAAAGAGTTACATAAAATGGAAAAAGAAGTGATCGAACTCAAACCAAAACTCGCAATCACATCAGAGCGTGCCGAACTCCAGTAAATCAAAACTTTTCGGGAAAAAATCTTCTACCTAATTACATTACGAGGATTTTGAAGAATCTTCGGTGCGGCCTTTAAGAAGCGACCAAGAAGGTTTCTATTGAGAGTCGATTCGCCGTTCATGAAATCAATCATGTGATCTGACCAAATCCATGACAGCCATTCATCGACCTGCATATGTCCATCGACATCGTCATCCTCTAGAAGATCAGAGAAATCTGAAATAAATTTCATTACAGACATATAGAGATACTCGACCACGGCAGCAGCTGAAGGTGGCATTTGTTCTCGCATAAAAGGTTCAAAATCCCAATCACGAGGACTATTTTCACTTAGATCTTGATTCCTATTTATAGTGTAGATGCAGAGCATCGGGGCAAGTCTTTCGAAAGATGTTAGATCTTGTCCCTGGCTTCGAGAATCGTAAATCGAGATGAAATCTTTTACGCACTCTTCTTTGACTTCATAGAGGAATAGCTCTTTGTAGAGATTGATATCTTGCGAGAATCCCGACTTCCAACCACCATCGACTCGAGCAAATGTTCCATAATTCCGAGAACGGTATTCAAGCCACATCGTTGTAATGGGCTCATAAGCAACTACTAGAAAGGTGGATGCGGTCGGTAAATACTCGATATTCCTACGATCAATCATCTTCTCAAATTTCATACGGGCTTGGTTAGCCTTTGCAACGTCGGCTGCAGATCTCTGGATACTCTCGCCATCTTCATCCTCTGCGAAACTTTCACTCAAAAGTTGGTGAATCTGTGGGTAGCTCAACTCCTTTTCATTCTTTACAAAGGCATCGAGAATTGTGAGATTCGCTGGCATGAAACCAAGGTCAAAATCTGCTTCTTGTAGCACCTTGATATTTCCGCGGAGTTCGGCAGTCATCTCGCGGATAACAACCGCGGCAACTCGCTGCAGCTGCGAGAACTTCAATGTCTCTTTATCCATTCCATTAACGCGATCGTAGAAATCGAAGCCAGACGGAACATCCCCGCGATAATCGAGTTGATATTTGATCAGTGCGGGATCTTTGATGTGTATCTCTTGCAGGGCGCCTGAGTCATAGCCTGCGATTACTTCGTGCTCTCGTTCGGGGCGCAGATGCACAATCGATACTCCAGCAAGGTCATAAATATCCTCAACTTCTCTATCGCGCTTTAGCAGTCGCCAAGAACCTTTTCCGGCACGGGTGAATAACCCAAATTTCGTATTGGCAACAAGTTGATAGAGCACTTCCTTAGGAGATTGGGAAAACCAAGCTTCCAAGCGATTAGCTGGCTTGAGGTGCAAATCTCTGGTTAGCCTAAATCTTTCAACACTCTCTCGATTGATTGGTCTTTGATAGTCAATTCCTACAGAAATCACATCAAGTAAGTGTGCACTTAACTCTCGCATTGAAGCTTTCCCACCATTGAGGTAGTTCTGAACAGCGGAGCCTCTCATCTCGGCATCGAATTCATCTAAACTATCAGCACTGGCTGCATGGTTACCAGCTTCATGAAAGGCTTCCGCAACAGCATCATGAAGTGACGGATGCATATGAATTCGATAGAGCTTCTCCTCTATAACTTCTGACGCCGGTTTACGGCGTTGTCTTAACACATACTCTTCGGTCTCGGCCTGCAAATACTCTAGCTCTGCCACATCGTGGCGCATCAAATCCATATCACTTACTGAAATGCGACCTGGGCCATAGGTAATGACTTCTGGTTTCGGATCAACAAAATCCTGAATCCAGTTAACTAGTTCGGCAATATCACGAAGACATTCTGGTGACTCGGTATCATCTAACCCGCCTTCCCAATTGAGAATTTCTTGGTATTGGCACACATCGTGGTAGTAGAGAAGATCATCTGGGTTTTGATCAAAAGCTCGTACAACCATGTCATAAGAGTCGGCTGCAAAATTGATGTACTTCAAATCAGGATCAGGATTCCATCCCTGCCACACCGGTTCCCACTTACCGCTTTCACGGATAAAGGCACCAAAGCGAGATGTGAGGTGAATGAGTGCATAGAGATGTGCACTTGATACCGGCTCATCCGAATCTCCGATGTTCAGCACCCCGACTAGACGATCTGGCGCAAAGTATGAAAAATCGTCATCACTCATACGCTAAAAGTAATGGCTACCACTGACATCTACTAGAGCAACTCATGACTCTCTTCTAATAAGCCCCTTTGCCGAGGCGTAAAAAGGCCCACCTGGCGAGGTCTTTAAGATGCCCTAGCGCACTGCAATAATCTCCCCATGGCCGACAAAGAACTGACTCCCAATTAGATCGAATACCCATCCTGGAAAGTCACGGCTGGAATCCTCGAACGAATCGACGGCAAATTCTTCTTAGCTGATCTACATCCTGGTGCCGGCCAATATGACTGTCTCTCACTTGTTACATCCGCCCCAGAAATTGTCTTGATGCTCAATGACCGATTCAGAAAGGCAGAAAAATTAAACTCGATCAAATTAGATCTGGCTTATCAGTTGTCCAGCCTTGTCGAGAAGGCCTCAACCAAGTTAGCGATAAGCGAGATGGCCACGGAGTCTCCTACTTTGTGAGTGAGAAAAAAGAAACCAGCCAAAAAGACAGACTTCGATGCAATCTCTGCATCAATATCACACTTTTGCGAAGAGCTGTAGGAGACTCAAATACTTAAAAAATCCCCCTGAATTGGAATATGTGCGATATTCACAGCGACGAAATATTGCCTGTTTGGGACGACGAGTTCTCCAATTGATTCAACTTGTCCCCGTTAACCAGTAAGCTTTTCCCATGTCTTTCACCTTTGCTGACCTGTTTGCCGGGATCGGAGGCTTTCATGCCGCATTGGCAAAACATGGCGGGGAATCCGTCTTTGTATCGGAGATCGATAAATCGGCCCGAGGTGTATATGCCAAAAATTGGCTTCAAGGTGACGAAGCATTGATCCGGGGTGATATCACTAAATTAACCGAAGGCCCCGTGCGAGTGTCTAAACATAATGTTCTTACAGGTGGCTTTCCTTGTCAGCCTTTTTCTAAGTCTGGAAATCAGCACGGTGTCGCTGAAGCTCGCGGCACTCTTTTTTATGACATCTTAAGAATTATTGAAACAAAAAAGCCTGAATTGATTCTTTTGGAAAATGTCAGAAATCTAGTTGGCCCCAAGCATATTTCTGACTATCGGGTGATGATTCGCTTGATTAGAGAGTTGGGATACGTTGTTAGTGATGAACCAACAATTCTCTCGCCACATGAGATACCAGAGCATCTTGGTGGCAGCCCTCAACATCGCGAGAGAATATTTATAGGTGCCGTGCGAATGAACAGCTCGACTGCAAAACGATTTGAAGAAATTGGGCCACTTCTTCCAAGGCATCCCTTTAAGGATTTTGGAGAGATTGAGTGGGACTTGGCTCAATTCTTAGAAAAGCATGCGTCTAAGAATTCAGTGCTGCAAGAGGGTGCGGAGTTATCTACCGAACAAAAGAAGGCACTTAAGGTCTGGAATGAGTTTGTGCGGCTCAACTTGCATAAGAACGGAGAGAAATTACCCGGCCTTCCATTGTGGACGGAATATTGGAAGCCAAGAAGTGAAATTAGAATTTCCAGGGAGATGCCCGACTGGAAGAAGAGATTTATAGAGCGGAATTCAGAGTTCTATCTACAAAATCGCAGGTGGGTTGATGCCTGGATGGCAGATGCCAACCTTGAGAATTTCATTCCGTCTTATCGAAAATTTGAGTGGCAAGCTCAAGAATATAGAGATATAAACAAGTGTCTGATCCAATTCAGGCCAAGTGGAATTAGAGTGAAGGCCCCAAATTACGTGCCGACATTCGTCGCAATGGCTCAAACTCCAATACTTGGTTGGGAGAAGCGATCGCTCAGCGTTTCGGAAGCTAAGGCCCTGCAAGGATTCAGCAAGTCATTTAAGTTTGGGGATCAACGCGACAGCCTCTCCTTCAAGCAAATTGGAAATGCAGTTCATGTAGGGGTCGCAAGTACTGTTTTTCAGGCCCTGTTAAAGCGAGCCAGGCAATTAGAGCAACCTTGGGCAGTGAATCTCGATGCCCAAAACACTCATCTCGAAGAGCTACCCGTCCCGAACCCTTAAAACTGACCAGTTCTCAGGGAGCCCTGTAGTTTTTTGCCTTCCTTTTGTCACACTCCGCAACTAGGCTTTCCCGAGGTCTAACTAGGAGTGAATCGTGGCAAATAAGGACAAAAACGCACAAGACGGCGAAGATTTCGAAGTAAATATTGAGCCGGATGCTTCTGCGCTTCGAATGTTCAGAAGTATGTCATTCACACCTTGGTACGCACTGGGTGAATTCGTCGACAATTCAATTACAAGTGCGCTTCGCAATCATAAAGAACTGATAACCAAAAACGGGAAAGATTATCAACTTAAAGTAGAAATCACTTTTCCGGCCGGGACAAACTCTCTCGTTGTGGAAGATAACGCTGCTGGAATTACACAGAAAGATATGCAGCGTGCTCTAAAAACAGGTGTTCCTCCGGAAGATACAAGTGTCGGGTTGAGCAAGCATGGCGTTGGAATGAAAGCGGCTTCCCTATGGTGGGGTGAGCATGTAATTATCGATACTTATTCCCTCACAGAACCAAATGGTTGGCACGTAGAAATTGATGTATCTGAAAAAGGTGAGGTTACTTCGATTGTTAAGGTATCGAAAATTCCTCATCGCGGATTTTCGGGAACTAGACTCGAAGTTCGAGGCCTCTGGCAAAAAACACCTCAGGCCAAAACTGTTACTTCAATCAAATCATATTTGCCTTCGATTTATCGTGCATTCATTGGAGACACCGCGAAAGATGGTCAACTGAAATGTTCGATTCTCTATCAGAATCAACCTCTGAAATTTGAGTATCCAAAACTTTTGACCGAACCATTGTGGACCTCTACAAGCGGCCCCGGAGAGGGCGAGTTGGAGCGTTATTGGCGCAAAGACATTTCTATTGAACTTCAAACCGGCAAAAAAATTGAAGGATGGGTTGGAATTCTTGATCGTATGAGTCGCGATCTAAGTGGTTTCTTCCTCCATTACCGAGGCAAAGGCATTGCCGGCGTTGTTCCACTTAACTCAGATAAGGACGAAGACCAGGCTGAGGCAAAAGACGCGATTTCCCGTGGATCGTACAAGCCTAGAAGAATTTTCAAGCAACAGGGAAGCTACCCCGATCAGTCATTCATCGGTGAATTCGATATTACGGCCTTTGGTAAAACCATTACCACGGACTCTCCTCTCTGGACGCCAGATGAAGAGGGAGAATTTATTGAGAAACTATTCAACAAGATGTCAGATGATGACTACATTCGCATGGCAACTAACTTGCGAAGAAATAAAGCTGCTGTAGTCGATGAGGAAGCAAATAAGAAATCGGATAAGACTGAAGCACAAGTCATTCAAGATGCTTTGAGCGGACATGTCGATCACGTCGAAATAGAGACTACGGCAGAAGAATTAGAACAAATCAAAGTTGTTCTGGGAGACGATGCGAAGGAAGAGATTTGGATAGTTCCTATCGAGGATCATGAAGGACATAAGCACATATTTAAGTTGGCTTTCGTGAAGGATGTATCTCGACCTTTCTTGATGGTCAAAGAGTTGAATACGCATGAGCACGAAATCGAGGTCAATATTTTCCACCCAAGTTTGAATGGGGTAATTATCGACGGTAATGGAAGAAAAATCCTTCAGAGGCTTGCTGTAGCATTCGCAGCCAGCGAAGTATTCAGCAGTGGGTACGATAAATCTCGTTTGCGCAATAAGGCCAATGATGTGCTTTCAAAACTCGGCATGATACTAAAGGATTAATATGGATGCGATTCTGATACCAGGCGAAGCAATAGATGTCGATGCCGGCTGTCTTCAAGAATACTTGGGGAAAAATAGAGAAGGTACTAAAAAGTTCCTACCCGGAGAAGCAGCCGCTCAAGATTCGAAAGTCTTTGAGGAGAGCGTACTAAATATTACAAATCGTCTAGAAAAGTTTCTGTCAGGGAAAGAGCGAGAAATAGCTTTCCTTGTTTTGGGCAAGATTCAATCTGGTAAGACTGCAAATTTGCTGGGAACAGTTGCATGGGCTGCTGATTCGCGGGTGTCTTTGGCTGTGATTTTCACTGGAGTTACTGAAGCGCTCAATTTACAGACCGAAAAAAGGCTGAGAGATGATCTCCTCACTCTCAACAACCAATATGTGAAAGTTTGCACCGTTCCTACCAATGCAACTGGAAAGAACTTTGAAGAACTGTTCAAGGATGTCTCCAAGTGGGTTGGCCGAAGGACAAAGAATGACAATTTAGGCATGAATCGACCGCTGCCGGTTTTGGTAACTCTTAAGAATCCTTCAAGAGTCAAGACGCTAAAGGTCCTCATTGAAAAATTGCAGGAGGTTCATGGCGAAAGCGTTACTACGCTCCTCATTGATGACGAGGCTGATCAAGCTTCTCAAAATGCAAAAGCTAGAAAACGTGAGGTGAGCGAGACTTACGCAGCCATTCGCGCACTTCGGGACTTGGAGAGTAGAAATATCCTTCTTTCTTACACGGCTACTCCTCAGGCTGTAATGCTGACAGAACAAACTGGTCGGCTGCGTCCAAACTTTTGTGTGACTGTCCAGCCAAGAACTGGATATTTTGGTCTCTCCTCAGCGGTCTCTACCAATTTTCAAGAAAATCGAATCGAAGTAATCGACTGGACTGGCAAGCCTTCAACTATGAAGTCGGCGCCTCTCTCACTCAGAAAAGCTTTGGTTAGATTTTCTTGGACCGCATGGATTCGCTTCCACAAGGAGACGCTCTTTTATGCAGGGAGTGGTTTCTCATCTGCGCCTCTCAAGGACGAGCTCAAGAGTGTCCAGATGCTTGTTCACGAATCTGGCGCTCAAAAGGAACATCAATCAATCTATAACCTGGTCAAAGATGAATTGGATTCTTTAGTCGATTCACTGACTAAGGCTGCAACTGGACATCTATCCAAATCTGCAAAAGATGAGCTGATTAGATTGTGGCAAGAAGATCTTTCCGATCTTCAATCCGGACTACCTGAAGCTTATGCAGATGAACTCAATGTAGATATTGATGATCTCTTCTTAAGTCAGATCTTAAATCTTTTTGATGACAGCGCAATGCAAGTCGTGAATTCGGATAAAAAGAAGCCTGGAAGACAAGGTTCCATCCCTGTATCTAAGTCTGACTGGCAAGAATTTAAACTTTGGATTCTTATTGGTGGAGATATCTTGGGCCGTGGACTAACCATCCCACAGTTGACTGCCACTTATTTCTTGCGCCATCCAAAGAATCCCAACTTTGATACCGTCTCTCAGCAAATGCGCTTTTGTGGTTATAGGGCTAACTATTCTCATTTTACATATTTATTTGCGGAGAATAAGACATTCGGAATTTTCGAAGTCATGGATCAAATTGATAGTGCCATCTGGCGCCTTGCAAAGAAGTGGGACAAGGAACATCTTGACATTCTGACTGATATGCCGGTCGTAATGTATGCGTCACAACCAAATGTAAAGCTTGACCCTTGTCGTAAAGCCGTACAAGACCCAGATCTAGTCGACAAGAAAATCACCGGAGAGTACATATTTAGTCTTGCAAACATTATGAACCCAATGCATGCAAAACAAAATCTTCCTATCTTGAGAAGCTTTATCGAAGAGTCGCTTTCAGCTCCAGAAATACATGGGGAGTGGCTAAAGTTCTCGGAGCCTACCGACGAAAGCATGCAAAGGATTTTATCTTCCTGGGTCGCTGAACCTGGTGAACGTTCAATGATGATTGGTGCAGCAGAACTTTTCGTTGAAGAATTACAAGATCTGGGGCTATCAGGCCTCCCAAGGAACATACTCATTCACAAGGACCTCGTAGAAAAAGATCTCACAGACATTCGATGGATCTTTGATCGCAAAGAGCCCTCACGTCGACTCCACACGCCTAGCAAAGAGGTCAATCAGGTAAATTGGGAGAAAGCATTTGAGTCCCCGTTCGTGGGCAAACTCGCAAATGTAGTCTGGCCTCTACTCTCAACTAGACACATCGGAGGCGGTCAGCGCAGTCTTAGAAACAAGTACAGTAAGGGCAACACGACACTTCTAATTGAGCCGATTCTGGGGCACGCTGAAAAGGAAAGTGTCGTCAGTGCTGGAATCGCCGTGACACTATTTACGCCTGATGGCTACGAAGTAAGAATTATCGGACCTCAGGCTCGGATTAATTCTTTGGGACAGCTCTAATGTGGGATAGCAAATTAATTGCCGAAAAAATTTCAAGCAATGAGATACCTGCGGAGTTAAAGCCAGAATTTATCCATTTGCGTTTATTTGATATTGAGAAATCTATTGGGGTTGGTGCAGATGGACAGGGAAACACAGTATTGGTTCTCCCGGGGCAGCCAGAAGTTCCGGCATTCCAAACATCCTTCGCGAGTTATGACCCCTGGGCTCAACTAACTGTTTTCGAAACAGGGAAACAACTTCAAGGCATCTCTGTTCTGCGTTGTGACATTGATTTAACAGATCTCGACAATGTAGAAGCTGCGGCTGCTGTATTTCTGGGACTAATTGACTTGCAAGAGAAATTCGGAAAAACAGGCAAAGCAATCTGGCAACTGAAGAGTTTATTTGAAAATCGACTCAAGTTCACATTGTCCGATGACGTCGTAACTGGCCTGATTGGTGAACTACTTGTTATCTTGGCATCAAGTAACCCCAGTGTTGCAATCGCTTACTGGCACACGAATACTGATGATAAATTCGATTTTTCTGGGGAAGAATTCAGACTGGAAGTTAAATCAACAACCGGTAACAGTAGAAATCATAATTTCTCCTCCTACCAAATTCCTGGCAATGTACCCGATAAGATTTTTATCGCCTCAACGCAACTAGTTCGAATTGAAAAAGGAACTACCTTTTCTGAGATATTGGGAAAAATTGAAAATCGAGTAGAAGTTGACGTCTTTCAGAAGGTCATCAGTAACGTAAATGGAACTTTAGGTATCCCATATGAGTTAGTGGTTGATTTCCAAATAGATTATCAACCATCTATTGACTCAGTCAGGGTCTACAGAGGTTTAGATGTCCCTCGCCCTACCGCTACAGAAGGGGTAATTTCGATGAAGTGGTTAGCCAGCTTAGATGAAATCACCCCTGTAAAGTCAATCTATGAAGACTTCTTTATTCAAAATACACCTAAATAGGCTCGAATACATTTATTAAAAGTTTCGAAGTTTAATTCTGCCGTGCCCCAGCATCCTCAACCTCATGCATGGCACTCCAGACCTTAATCAAAGGATGAGCAAAGTCGTAGCCGCGGGTTGCGGCAACCTCAGATTTGAAGTTCTTGTAGGTGATCCCTGTTGCCATATGGGCCACCCAGCGAGAGAAAATCTCGTGAGTAACGATGACTCGGTAGGGATAGTCGTTCTTAGGTGTTGAGATGATCTCGGTCTTTGCTAATTCCGCAAGTGGCTCGAGAGACTCGCGGTCGCGAGATCGGACCATAAGATCTTGACCGTTGCTGACGGCGCTAACGAATCCGGTGTTGGTAAACAGCCACATAGTTATTCTCCTTAAAGGTTGTGTGCGATACCCAAGTTAGCAATCAGTGACTTTGCTGCATCGAGGTGGGGTGCTATTTCGAAAGAGTAAGTGTCATCAACTCCGTATGCGAAGTGGAGAGCTTGGGCCATCTTCATGGCGATTTCACGAGGTGAAACCTTTGATTGATCGATGAATTGTGCGTAGTTCGGTAAGTAGCGCTCGGGATAGAAGCGCCATCCCATAAAGAGCATGGTTTGCTGGCCAGGCTCTTCGAGAGGAGGCTCTAAGAACTCGTTACTAATGGCCTCGATGAGTAAGACGTTGTCATGCTCTTGGAGAGCTTGCACGTATGGACCGTTGATGTAATCACCACCGTACGTTTGTAGAGTGAAGTGATCTGCTTTGTGTGCGATGTAGGTCTCGAGGACTTGCACGAGACCGTCGAA
>WLPB01000022.1 GCA_009698975.1 Actinomycetota bacterium
AATGCGTACTTACTCTTCTGGCATGTTCGCGCGCCTAGCATTCTCTGTCGCCGCTGTTGTCGAGCCAGACATTCTTATTATTGATGAGGCGCTAAGCACTGGAGATGCGAAATTTAAAGAGAAGTCACTGAATCGAGTGAAAGAACTTCGCTCTGCTGATCGTGCGCTTATTCTCGTCAGTCATGCCCTCGCGACAATTGAAGATGTCTGCAATGAGGTCATCTGGCTCAATAAGGGAAAGCTCATGGCACGCGGAAATCCAGCTGAGATTATTGCTGAGTATCAAAAATTCATGAATGTCAGAAAGAGCGCATCTTCTGATGAGGATGTTTAGCATTCGCAGGATTGCAACGCTACTCATTCCCACCCTGCTCTCACTGTACTTTCCAGCATATTCGTTTGCACAAGATATTCCTCAAACATTTTCATTTACCGGTGCCGGGTACGGTCATGGCGTAGGCATGAGCCAGATTGGTGGGAAAGCACGAGCCGTGGCAGGGGAGTCAGCAACCACAATTTTGAAGTACTACTACAAAGATGTAGAAGTTGCACCGATTGTTGATACCGCAACCATTCGCGTCAATATTGGTCACCTCCTCAAAGGCGCGATTTTTGTAACAAATTCAAAGGGAAGTTCACTTAGCTTCTATCCTGGGGATCTACCAATCTCCGATACGACCACTGCTCCTATAGCAACGTTTAGCTCAAAGAAGAAAGTTCCAATTTCAATTTCAATTGATAAAAAGAGTATTCAGGGAATCCCAGGAAACCACTCAGCACTCACATTGAGATGGAGTGGAGGCGAGCTCCCACTTTTATCGATGACTCAATCAACATCCACGGGTAGCTATCGCTATGGACAGGTTCAGATCAAAGTTGTAAAGGCAGCGCTAGAGATTACAAATTCACTCTCACTGCGCGATGAGTACCTATTAGGAATTAGTGAGATTTCCTCCTCATGGCCAGCAGCCATGCTTGAAGCGCAGACCATTGCATCTCGCAGCTATGCCCTCTCGAAGATGGGTGCAATTAAAGGTAGTTGTGATTGCAACCTCTACTCACATATCGCAGATCAAAACTTTGTTGGTTATGCCAAAGAAGGTGAAGCAAAATTTGGTGCAATCTGGAGAGCTGCAGTTCTTCGCACGATTGTTGACACCTCGACTGGGTTGGCAGTGCTCTCTAATGGAAAGCCAATTCAGGCTTACTTCTTCTCTTCATCGGGAGGGGCAACTCAAACAACTGCGGATGCCTGGGGGGGCTATACCTCGTATACGCAGTCGGTACCTGATACTGCAAGCGTCGTTGTTGCGCTCAATCCCCGCTTCGCCTCATGGAAAGTTTCAACAACTCAAGCGTTAGTTGCAGCTGCATTTATTCTTCCGGATGTCATTTCTCTTGAGATAGTTTCACGCAATGAAGCTGGCGCAGTAACTCGAATTAAAGGAACCTCAAGTACCGGAGTCAGTAAAATACTTCGTGGTGATACCTTCCGAAGTCGAGCGAAGTTACCTTCGCCTTGGTTTACGCCAGTTAGTTAGCGTGCAAGAGAGCATTTAGTCCGCCCCATGTGCCAGTGCGCATTACTACCTCTAAACCGCCGGTTAATGAATTTCGGCGGAAGAGTAAATTACTTGCACCAGAGAGTGATCCTGCTTTTACAACTTCTCCATCCGGAAGAGTCACTTTAGCTGCCGCAGTGATGTAAGTACCTGCTTCAATAACGCAATTATCTCCGAGTGAAATTCCTAGACCAGAATTAGCACCAAGCAGACACTTCTCGCCAATAGAAATAACTTCTTTGCCGCCGCCGCTGAGCGTGCCCATAATGGATGCACCACCACCAACATCAGTTCCATCACCAACGACTACGCCGGCCGAGATTCGCCCTTCGACCATTGACGTTCCGAGTGTGCCTGCATTGAAATTCACAAATCCCTCATGCATCACAGTGGTTCCATGAGCAAGATATGCACCGAGACGAACACGGTCTGCATCTGCAATGCGAACACCGGAAGGGATTACATAGTCAACCATCCGTGGAAACTTATCGACACCGTATACAGCGACTGATCCGTACTTTAACTTTAAACGTGCGCGTGTTAATTCAAATCCCTCGACAGCGCATGGACCAGCTGAAGTCCACACCACATTTGATAGGAGCCCAAAAATGCCATCAAGCACTTGGCCGTGCGGCTTTACTAGGCGATGAGATAAAAGATGTAATCTCAGATAGGCATCGAGTGCGTCAGTTGGAGCGCTATCTAAATCAATTTCGACTGAGACAACTTTGCGAGTAACACCGCGTTCTGTATCAGGGAGAGCCATCGCAACTAGAGATGCATCGGGTTCACCTGCCAGTGGCCCAAGTGCAGGCTCTGGATACCAAACATCCAGGATTGATGATCCCGCCATTGTTGCAACTCCATGGCCATGTGCCAGATTTACATTTGCGCTAGTTGACATGGCGTAAGAGTAACCCAAGCCGTATCCTCAGCCACATGCGTATCGCCGTTTACTGTTCTTCTTCACCCTTGATTGATAAGAAAAACATCGACTTCGCCTTTGACTTGGGTGCAGCGATTGGCGCGATGGGCGCTGACCTCGTATCGGGAGGGGGACATATTTCTTCGATGGGGGCAATTGCACGAGGTGCGCGAAGCAAGGGCGGGGTAACGATTGGAATCATTCCCCAGAAACTAGTTGATATTGAATTTGCAGATCACGATAGTGATGAATTGATTATCGTGGATTCGATGCGATCTCGTAAGGGAAAAATCGAAGAGCTCGCAGATGGTTTTATTGCCCTTCCGGGCGGTCTTGGCACTTTAGAAGAGTTGATTGAAATATGGGTAGGACGTTACTTAGGTTTTCACAACAAACCAATTGTAATTTTAGATCCATATGGGATTTATCAAAAGCTGCACGAACTAGTCATCGAACTTGAGGCAGAACAGTTTGTAAAGCCAGGCATGCGAGATTTAGTTCTTTGGTCCTCAAGTATTGAAGAGTCTCTCCAGTTCATTAGTGAAGGTGCGAAGAAGTAAATGCTTCACTCACTAGCACTCTCCGTCAAATCGCCACGGTCACAAGAAGAAACTTGGCGCGCAATAATTGATTGGAAAGCGCAGAGTAACTGGATGCTCCAGACAAAAGTTTGGGTAACAAGCCACAATGAAGAAGGTGTTGGAACATCAATTGCCGCCTTTACTGGCCCACTTCATCGTATCTATCCGAGAATGAAGTGGCTCGGAGTTCTAGATCTCATGGAAGTTACCGCTTGGCAACCCCCAGCGCGTTGCGATGTTATTCATAGTGGAAAAATTATTAAAGGAACAGGAACCTTTCTCATAGAAGCAATTGATAGCAAGAGCTCCTATTTTCACTGGTCTGAGGAAATTCAAGCTCCCGCGCCTATCTTTTACTTGATTAAGCCATTCATTCTTCTCGGCGTAAAGATTTCTCTCGCCCGATTTGTAGCTCAACTGGAGTAACCTGTACTCCTATGAGCGCCCCTGCGACGATTGCAGAGTTGATTGCCTCTCTGCCTGAAGAGGAGCGAGTAATTCTGACTTTGCACTATCTGCGCGCCAAGTCAATTGTCGAGATCGCTGCACTGCTATCCGTGCCAGAGAAATCCGTAGAAGCGGTCATCGCCTCCGGTAAGCGAAGACTCACCAGCCAGCTCGGCATTTAAGGGAGAATTTACCTCCAGAGCGCGCTTTTCAGGCGGAGATTTGCAAATATTGGATTTCCGTACAGGGGGATTTATGCGAGATACTTATCCCATGGCAGCTATGAAACCCCGCACTGGTGATGGTCCTATGGAAGTTACCAAAGAAGCGCGCTCACTCGTGATGCGTATCCCTCTCGAAGGTGGCGGACGACTAGTTGTCGAACTCAACCCACAGGAAGCAAATAACTTGAGCGCTGCTCTTGAAGCAGCTGTAGCCCTCATCAAGAAGTAAGGCTTTCCTAAAATTCTCTCCTATGTAGATCCCGAACTCTCTTCAATATTAGAGAGCGAACTTCTTGCACTCGGATTTAGCAAAAGTAAAGAGGGTGTACTTACATTTATTGGCAAGAGCTCGTTGCTCAAATCAATCGAAAATTTCTTTGAGATATCTCTAGTAGATGAAGTTTTATTCTTCTCACCTACCGGTAAAGCTGGAGAGCTCTTTGAGATTCCGGTTCTGCATGAAGATACCGATATTGACCGTATATTCCTTGTTGGTGTCGGTGATGGAGATATTTCGGCGCTTCGCACAGCCGGTGCTGCACTTGGTCGAAAAGTTCGAGGGAAAGCTGTAAATCTCACATCCCTACTTGCGCAATCCAGTGAAGAAGTTCGCGCGCATGCGGTATCTCTCGTCCTAGGGTCATACACATGGAATTTCAAGAGTGGCACTCCTGCCGAGATCCCTACATTTTCAATTGCAACAAAAGAGAGTAAGGCAGTTGACGAGGCAGCGATTCTCGCTGAAGCAATTACAACTGCGCGCGATTTGATTCACACCCCATCAAATATTAAGTCGCCATTGTGGCTTGCAGAAGAGGCAAAGAAAATTGCAGTGGCAAAAGGTCTCTCAATAAAGGTTTTGGCTGGAAAAGAAATCGCAGAATTTGGTGGCCTTGTAGCCGTCGGCGGTTCTTCACCTAATCCAGGTCCGCGATTTATTGAAATTTCATACCTTCCTAAGAAGTTAATGAAGTCTCGAGCAGGCGCAGCTGTTGCTCTGCCCCACATTGTTATTGTTGGAAAAGGCATCACTTATGACACGGGTGGTGTTTCACTTAAGCGTCCATACGAAGCTATGGCCCCAATGAAGAGCGATATGGCGGGATCGGCGGCAGCTCTCGCAGCGATTTCTGCGATTGCAGATTTTCAACCAAATATTCGCGTCACTGTGTTAATGATGTGTGCAGAAAATGCGCTCTCGGGCACATCTCAGCGCCCATCTGATGTTATTACTCAGTACGGTGGAACCACAGTTGAAATTATTAATACTGATGCAGAGGGACGACTTGTATTGGCAGACGGTCTTGCCTATGCAGATAAGAATCTTGACCCAGATTACTTAGTAGATATCGCGACTCTCACAGGAGCTGCAACGCTAGGTCTAGGACGTCAATATGCAGCGATGTACACCCGGGATACAAAACTAGCTAAGCAACTTTACGAAGTTGGACAGTCATCAGGCGATCGGGTTTGGCATATGCCGTTAGTAGATGATTATCAAGATTCCCTAGAGAGCGAAATTGCAGACCTTAATCACAATGCCAGCCATCGCCATTACTCTGCTGGTTCTGTCACTGCAGCCCTCTATCTCGAACATTTTGTCGGGGAACGTCGATGGGTACACCTCGACATCGCTGGAACGGCGCGAAGTGAGTCAGATTCTGGAGAAAACCCAAAGGGCGGAACTGGATTTGGCGTCCGTTTGCTCGTTGATTGGATATTGTCCCTCTCATGATTATTGATCCGCACTCCTATGCAGAGACCTTCAAGCATGAGGATGCGGTAAAAGCCGCAGCTCGTGCTCGCGGTATTGAAATCGGAACACATGACACCACATCAGGTGCTGGTGCCTACCTCGCTTTTCTTGCTCAAATTCTTAAAGCACAATCAGTTGTCGAGATTGGCACCGGCTCTGGTGTCGGTGCACTCTGGTTACTCGATGGCATTCTCTCTTCCGGAACCCTGACATCAATTGATGATGAGATGGAACACTCTTCCATCGCACGCACCGCCTTTGCTGATGGCGATATTCCACCCCAGAGATTTCGACTCATCACCAACCCAGTGATGGAAGTTATGAGAAAACTTACTGATCGCGCATATGACCTAGTTGTATACCGCCACAATCCAGAGGACCTTCCTTACGCAATCTCAGAGGCATCACGAATTCTGCGAAGTGGTGGCGTTTTTGTTATCGACAATTTCTACGGTGGCTCAAAAGTTTCTGATCCAGCTCAGAGAGACCCAAAGACAGTCGCACTTCGTGAAGCTGGGAAATTTCTTAAAGCCGATAGCGACAATTGGGTGACGTCACTGATTCCAGTCGGAGACGGTTTGCTACTAGCGACAAAGTTATAGCAAAATAACGCTATGAATAATTTCAACAATTCGCCGTGGTGGAGTTCGCCGACTAGCTCAGGAAAGAATATCTCCTTGCGAAGTGCACTCACGCTCTCTTTGATAGTGGGAGTAATTGGTGGAATATTCGGGGCAGCCTCCAGTGGATCCCTCTTTGGTTACTCAACAAGTATCGTAAGTTCACAGTCAACTATTGAGCGTCCGGCAGATTCGGTTGCAGGAATTGCGGCAAGGGTCCTTCCGTCAGTGGTTTCAATTGAAGCTAAAGGCGTAGATGGAGGCTCAACAGGATCGGGCTTCGTGATTTCACCAGATGGCTACATCCTTACTAATAATCACGTTATTGCTGGGGCAATCAAGAGCAATGGGGCAATTACAATCCGCTTACAAAATGGCGAGTCTTATCGAGCCAGCGTAATCGGGGGAGATAGCACCTACGACTTAGCAGTACTCAGAATCTCAAAGCGCAATCTTCCTGCACTTCAATTCGGGGATAGCGAAAAGGTGGCAGTGGGAGACAGTGTTCTCGCAATTGGTTCACCACTCGGTCTTTCTGGCACTGTTACATCAGGAATTATCAGTGCAAAAGATAGAGCTGTTACTGCAGGCGATAATCCTGAAGACAATTCATTTATCAATGCGCTTCAGACGGATGCTGCAATTAATCCTGGAAATTCTGGCGGTCCATTGGTAGATGCCACAGGTGCAGTCATCGGAGTTAACTCTGCAATAGCCACACTCGGCACTCTCTTTAATTCACAGACTGGTTCAATTGGTCTCGGTTTTGCTATTCCAATCAATCAAGCTCGCAAAACTGCTGAGCAGTTAATCAAGAGTGGTAAATCTACCTATCCAGTTCTCGGCGTCTCTGTCGCGATGAATTACCAAGGTGTAGGAGCTCAAGTTTCTCTTAAGAGCGATGCGATACTTCCTGGCGGTCCGGCTGAAAAAGCTGGGCTGAAGGCTGGCGACATCATTACTCAGCTGGGTGATCGCGCAATTACTTCTCCCGAGGAGCTGATAGTTGCTGTTCGTTCTCATGATGTTGGCGAAAGTGTGGTCGTGACCTATACCCGTAACGGCAAGAGCACGAGCGTTACTCTCGTTCTGACAGCCGGCAAGTAGAGCGATAGGGTTTCGCTATGTTCTTAGATTTCGGTGCTGGCGAAGTTGCTGCTCTTGCCATTCTGGCGATGGTTCTCGTTGGACCAGAACGGCTCCCACAATTAGCTGTTGAGGCTGCAAAGCTGATTAAAAAACTTCGCGTTGTGGCGACCAGCGCAACAAACGAGCTCAAAGAGAACCTAGGCCCAGGGTTTGAAGACCTCAAGCCAGCAGATTTAAATCCAAAGACATTTGTCAGAAAGCAGATCAACGCCGTCTTAGATGACGAGCCAACTAATCAACGTCCTCAGAAGAAGATTGATCCAGACCTTTTATGAGCGTTCAAGATTTATTGTTAGAGGCGCTCTCAAAAGTTAACGACCCTGAGCTTCATCGCTCTATTACTGAACTTGGAATGGTTCAAGATGTTTCAGTAAATGGCTCAACAGCAAAGCTGCACATCCTTCTTACGATTTCGGGCTGCCCGATGAAGGACCGTCTCCGAAAAGATATCGAGGCAGCAGCCGTAACTGTCGACTCAATTACATCGGTTGAAATTGAGTTTGGTGTAATGAGTGAAGAACAGCGCGCAAATATCAAGAAGCTTCTGCGAAATGGCCGGGAAGCCTTTATCTCATTTGCACAAGCAGATTCTCTGACTCGAGTCATTGGCGTTGCTTCTGGTAAGGGTGGTGTCGGAAAATCATCATTGACCGCAAATCTTGCTGTTGCCGCTGCAGCCAAAGGTTTACGTGTAGGAATCTTGGATGCAGATGTCTACGGTCATTCGATACCTCGCCTTATGGGGATTATGGGCCAACGTCCTACAGCTATTGATCAGATGTTTATTCCGATCGAGTCTTATGGAGTCAAAGTAGTTTCAATGGAGATGTTCAAACCTGAACGCTCCGATGCAATTGCCTATCGCGGGCCGCTCCTTCATCGCGTTCTGGAACAACTTCTCTCTGATGCCTATTGGGGCGACCTCGATATACTCTTTATTGACCTTCCACCAGGTACCGGCGATTTAGCAATCTCACTCGGTCAACTCATTCCCACCTCAGAGATAATCGTTATCACGACACCACAAATTGCCGCGGCAGAGGTAGCCGAGCGAGCTGGACGTATCGCTCACCAAATTCATCAGCGGGTTATTGGCGTGATCGAGAACATGTCTGCACTTACCTGTCCAAAGTGCGGTGAAGAGATGTCACTCTTTGGCTCTGGCGGCGGAGAAGAAACTTCAGCTCGGCTTTCATTATTAGTGGGAGCAGATGTTCCACTGATGGGCAAAGTTCCATTTAATGCAGATTTACGTGAAGGCGGAGATGAAGGAAAGCCCGTCGTTATCAGCGCACCAGAGAGCGCAAGCGCTCAAGCAATCAGCGCAATCGTTGAGAAGTTAGTTATTCGCCAGGGTTCGTTACTTGGCGTCAGACTCGGGCTTGCGTAACTCTTCAACAATCTCTTTCGCAAAATCTTCCAGCTCACTTCGCAAAAAGTCACGAGTAGAAACATCTCCGAGAGTTATGCGCAAGCTTGCAAGCTCTCTCGTGAGATATTCAGTATCAGCAAGATTGCGATCTCCGCGGGCCCGATCTTCATTGAGGGCAATTCGATCTCGGTCTGCTTGGCGATTTTGAGCAAGCAAAATAAGTGGCGCAGCGTATGAGGCTTGCAGCGAGAGAATCAAAGTTAAGAAGATAAATGGGTACTTATCCCATCGAAGATCTGATGGCGCAAGAGTGTTCCAAGTGATCCACGAAATTACAAAGACTGTCATATAAACAAGGAACTTTGCAGTTCCAAGAAAGCGAGCAAAGCGCTCGGAGAGACGTCCAAAAGCTTCAGGATCATAATTAGCGCGAAGTGAGCGTCTGGTCTCGCGCGGAGTATCTAAACCGTTGTTACGTGCCATCGTTAAGCCCCCTTCTCGCTATCAAAGACATCTGCAAAATTTGTATCAATGTTTTCTAAGGCTGCAGTCGTTGCAGCAGAATCACGATGAACGTGACGCCAGTTCTCTGGAAGTAAGTGATCGAGCACGTCATCCACAGTAATTGCACCGATGAGACGCTCATTTGCATCAATTACCGGCAGCGAGAGCAAGTTATAGCTTGCTAAATATGAGGCAACTTCATGCAGTGATGCATCGGGATTTACACCTGCAGTTGTCGTATCAACGAGGGATCCGAGTAGCGTTGATGGTGGTTCGCGAAGAAGTCGTTGATAGTGAACCATTCCAATAAAGCGCCCAGTAGGTGTTTCTAGTGGCTGGCGCGAGATAAATACTTGAGAGGCAAGAGCTGGTGATAGCTCACTCTTTCGAACTGCTGCAAGTGCATCTGCAACTGAATAATCAGCCGACATTACAATCGGCTCTGTCGTCATCAAGCCACCCGCTGAATAGTCTTCATAGGTCATAAGACGAAGTACGTCTTCGGCATCTTCTGGATCCATAAGTTCAATTAGCTCTTGTGCTCGCTCTTCACCGATTTCGCGGAGTAAGTCCGCAGCATCATCTGGATCCATCTCTTCCAGAACATCAGCAGCACGCTCTCCTTCGAGCTCTGCCAAGAGCGAGACTCGCTCTGCTTCATCCATCTCTTCAATAACATCTGCCAAGCGCTCATCATCGAGTGCGCGCGCTACTTCGACTCGACGCTTTGGGGCGAGATCTTGCAATACGGCAGCTAAATCTGCTGCGCGAAGAGTGCTCAGAGTTGCAAGTAGGTGTGTTGCGCCTTGATTTGTTTCATGAGTTGCAAAGCCTGTGACTTCTTCCCATGCAACAGTTGAAGTCGCGCCTTTACGTCTTAATCCGCGCCCCTTGCGCATGATGTGAACCTTTGAAATAAACCAATCACCTGTACGAGTAATTTCCATACCCATATCTTCGACAACTACAGCCTCACCGCCCTCGACAAGAGCTATTGAACGATCAAGGAGGTCTCCTAGAACTAGAATTTCTCCAGCGCGGGTCTCGAAGCGGCGCATATTAAGAAGACCAGTAATAACAACGGCACCTGATTCAATTGAGGTTACTCGTGTAATTGGAACAAAGACTCTACGACGAAGTGGAACTTCGACTACTAGACCAAGAATGCGTGGAGGTTGATTGTTAGAACGCAGGGTCGCGACAGCATCGCGCACCTTGCCAACTGGATCTCCATTAGGGTCAAAGACTGCAGTTCCTGCAAGGCGGGCGAGGAAGACTCGATTCATTCCATTTCCGCTCATGGGCTAAGGGTA
>WLPB01000023.1 GCA_009698975.1 Actinomycetota bacterium
AGGAGCGGCCTTCTTCCGTGATTTCTTCGGCGATGGGCCATTCTCGGCCTCCCATGCACGGCGTCCAGCGAGGAGTTCTAGCCCGCGTTCTAACGTCATCGCCTCGAGGGTATCGCCGCGACGCAAGGTCGCATTTGTCTCGCCATCGGTGACATACATACCGAAGCGACCATCCTTAATAATTACTTGCTTTTCGGTTCCAGGATCTGCGCCGAGTTCTTTCAGTGGTGGCTTTGCAACTCCGCGACGGCGTTCCTTTGGCTTTGAGTAAATATCGAGCGCCTCATCGAGAGTGATTGCAAAGAGTTGTTCCTCAGATGTCAGAGTTCGTGAATCTGCGCCAGCTTTGAGATATGGACCGTATCGACCATTTTGAACTGTGATTTCTTCGCCTAGAGAATTTGTACCTAATACACGCGGAAGCGATAACAACTGCAGTGCGTCATCGAGTGTGATGGTGTCAAGGCTCATTGTTGATAGAAGTGATGCCGTCTTTGGCTTGGGTGCATCTTTCTTCTTGCGCTTCTTCTTTGGTTCACCTTTGTCGTTAAGTTCAACAGGCTCCTCAGGGAAAATTTCGGAGATATACGGACCGAAGCGGCCAGACTTTGCAACGACTTCAAATCCTGTGACCGGGTCTAGTCCAAGTTCGCGTTCGCCAGATGGCGCTGCGAGAAGCTCGATTGCAAGTGCCAGCGTTAACTCATCTGGTGCAAGATTTTCTGGAATGTTTGCAAGCTTACGTTCGCCATCTTCGAAGTTCTCTTGAAGGTATGCACCATAACGCCCGACGCGGATTTCAATGACATCAGATAGGTTCATGGTATTTGTTGCGCGCGCATCGATATTGCCAAGGTCAAGTGAGAGCTCATTAAGACCTGGCTGGCCATCGACGCCGTAGTAAAAGTCGCGCAGCCAATCAACACGGCCTGCTTCTCCCGCTGCAATCTTGTCGAGATCTTCCTCCATCGATGCGGTGAAGTCGTAATCAACTAACTTTGTAAAGTGCGTCTCAAGCAGACCCGTAACAGAGAATGCCAAGAAAGTTGGCACAAGGGCACGGCCGCGCTTATTAACATAGCCACGATCTTGAATTGTTTGAATAATTGATGCGAAGGTTGAAGGGCGACCAATGCCGAGCTCTTCTAACTTCTTCACAAGTGTTGGCTCGGTATAACGAGCTGGTGGCTTAGTTTCGTGGCCTTCACAGGTGTACTCATTGATTGGCACTGATTGTCCGAGGGCCATCGCCGGAAGTCTGCGGTCGGCGCTCTCTTCGTCCTTGTTTTCATCTGTTGCAACTTCATCGTATGCAGCAAGGAAGCCGGCAAAGGTAATGACAGAACCATTAGCACGGAAGATTGCGTTTTCGCCACTACTTGTTGCAACATCAAAGTCGACGCGCATCTGCATTTTTTTGGCATCTGCCATCTGAGATGCAACGGTGCGCTTCCAAATCAAGTCATATAACGCGAATTCATCGCGAGAGAGTTCGGGTGCAAGTTCACCTGGTGTCTTAAAGGTATCTCCTGCCGGACGAATAGCTTCGTGTGCCTCTTGTGCATTCTTTGTCTTGCCTTGATATACCCGTGGGGTTTCATAGACATGATCTGCACCGTACAACGACTTTGCTGCAGCGCGCGCTGCTTTGATTGCCTGCTCACTTAAATTAATAGAGTCGGTACGCATGTAGGTGATGTAACCGTTTTCGTACAAGCGCTGTGCAATCCGCATTGTGATCTGCGCGCCCCAACCAAGACGGCTACCTGCATCTTGCTGCATCGTCGATGTAGTAAATGGGGGCTTTGGGCGTTCAGTACGTGGAGATTCTTCCATCGATTTAACAATGAGCGGAGTTCCTTCGAGTGCCGAGACAAGCGCCTTAGCGCCGGTTTCGTCTAATAACAAAATATCTGCAAGTGATTTCTCTTTTACTGCGCCATCTGCGCCAAAGTCAGAGGTTGCTGCGACTTTCTTGCCTTCAACACTGAGCAGTCGCGCATTAAAGCCAAGCGCAGTTGCTGCGGTGATATCCCACCAACCGGATGAGATAAAGGCCATCCGCTCACGTTCTTTTTCAACAATTAAACGAGTTGCAACAGATTGCACGCGCCCTGCTGAAATACGAGGCATTACTTTCTTCCACAAGACAGGGGAGAGTCGGTATCCATACAAGCGATCGAGTACGCGACGAGTCTCTTGCGCATCAATTAAGTTGTAATCAAGATCGCGAGTATTTTCTACCGCGGCAAGAATCGCCTCTTCAGTGATCTCGTTAAAGACCATGCGCTTTATTGGAATTTTGGGCTGAAGGACTTCTACTAGGTGCCAGGCAATCGCTTCACCTTCGCGGTCCTCGTCAGTTGCAAGCAGGATCTCATCTGCTTGCTTCATCAACTCCTTGAGTTCGGCAACTTTCGCGCGCTTATCGGGGTTAATGACATATAAAGGGGCGAAATCATTATCGATATCGACGCCCTCTTTTGACCAGGCGAGCTTCTTCACCTCTTTTGGAATATCGGCTGCTCGCTGCGGAAGATCACGGATATGACCGACGCTAGCCTCGACGATGTAACCATCGCCGAGGTAGCCGCCAATTTTGCGAGCCTTTGCAGGAGATTCAACGATGACGAGCTTTTTAAACTCGTGATCTTTCTTTCCAGCCATAAAAGGGGGAAGAACCTTTCCGTCTAGATTCGAATTACTTAGTACGCAATAGGAACTGCGTGATGGCGACGGTTGCGTATAAGCGCTCCGACAATCAAGAGGATTGCGACTGCGCTAACAGCTGCAATCTTCCAATCTTGACCGTTAAGTGAGAACTCAACAATCGCTGGAGTAACAAGAAGACCAACAAGGTTCATCACCTTGATGAGTGGGTTGATTGCTGGACCTGCTGTGTCCTTAAATGGATCTCCAACAGTGTCACCGACGATTGTTGCAGCGTGAGCTTCTGAGCCCTTGCCACCGTAATTGCCATCTTCCACCATCTTCTTAGCGTTATCCCACGCTCCACCTGAGTTCGAGAGGAAGACCGCCATCAAAGTACCGGTTCCGATTGCGCCAGCGAGGAATGCACCGAGTGCGCCAACGCCGAGGCCGAAGCCGACTGCGATTGGTGCCATCACTGCCAGGATTCCTGGTGTTGCAAGTTCACGGAGTGAATCGCGTGTACAGATATCTACAACGCGGCCGTATTCTGGCTTCTCTGTTCCGTTCATAATTCCTGGGTGCTCGTGGAATTGACGACGAACTTCGAGAACAACTGCGCCCGCTGCACGTGATACCGCATTGATTGCAAGACCTGAGAAGAGGAATACAACTGCTGCGCCGATAATCAAACCAACGAGGTTGCGAGGAGATGCAATATCAAGAATTCCCGCATACTGAGGGTTTTCTACAATCCATTCTGGTGTTGATGTAGCAGCTCCAACAACCTTGGCGGCAGCTTCCTTAATTGCATCCGTGAATGCACCGAAGAGAGCAGTTGCCGCAAGAACAGCGGTTGCAATCGCAATACCCTTTGTAATTGCCTTTGTTGTGTTACCAACAGCATCGAGTGATGTAAGGATTGCAGCTGACTCGCCCTTAACATCGCCTGACATTTCAGCGATACCTTGTGCATTATCTGAGATTGGACCAAATGTATCCATCGCAACAATAACGCCGACGGTTGTGAGCAAACCTGTTCCGGCTAGCGCGATAGCGAAGAGTGAGAGGACAACTGATCCGCCACCGAGTAAGAATGCGCCCATAACCGCTGTTGCGATAAGGATTGCTGAGTAAACAGCTGATTCGAATCCGACTGAGATACCAGCGAGAAGAACTGTTGCAGCACCTGTCTGTGAGGCAGATGAAACATCATTTACTGGACGCTTACCAACTTCGGTAAAGAAGCCAGTCAAGATCTGGATTGCTGCAGCGAGAACGATTCCGATAATAACTGCGCCAAGTGCAAATACACGAGGGTTGATATTCACGGACTCCTCGAGCACATCCTTATTAACATGCACAAGTGCCTCAAACTTTGCTGGCAAGTATGTAAATGTTGCAAGGGCTGTAAGGCCGGCAGAGATGATTGCTGACATAAAGAATGAGCGATTGATCGCAGTCATTGCTGACTTATCTGTGCTGCGAAGACGCGTTGCGAAGATTCCGATAACAGCTGTGACGATTCCAATTGCAGGAACAATCAATGGATAGATAAGTCCAGCATCACCGAACGCTGCCTTACCAAGAATCAGTGCGGCAACGAGTGTTACTGCATATGACTCAAATAGATCTGCCGCCATACCAGCACAGTCACCAACGTTATCGCCGACGTTATCTGCAATTGTTGCAGCGTTACGTGGGTCATCTTCAGGGATATTCTTTTCAACTTTTCCGACGAGGTCTGCTCCGACATCGGCAGCCTTTGTAAAGATACCGCCGCCGACGCGCATAAACATCGCGAGCATTGCAGCACCGAATCCGAAACCTTCAAGAACAACTGGTGCATCTTGACGGTAGAGAATGACAACAAGTGCGGCTCCCATAAGTCCGAGTCCAACAGTTGTCATACCGACAACACCGCCGGTGCGGAATGCGATCTGTACAGCCTTAGTGCCATCTTTTTGACGAGCAGCTTCTGCAACACGAACATTTGCGCGCACTGCAAGCCACATACCGTTATATCCAACGAGTGCAGAGAAACCTGCGCCGAGGAGGAAGAAGATTGAGCGGCCGACGCGCAGTGTTGTTGTTTCGGCAGGTAGTGCAAAGAGAAGGAAGAAAACGATTCCTACAAAGAAAGAGAGGGTGCGGAACTGGCGGTGCAGATATGCGGCAGCGCCTTCTTGGACGGCTCCGGCAATCTCTTTCATCTTCTCAGTTCCTTCGCCTTGGGCGAGTACCTGAGCGCGCAGGGCGATGGCGATAGCGAGCGCGGCTAGGGCGATCGCTAAGACGATGAATGTGATGTTGAGATTTTTACCGGTGACTTCGACCAGTGAGAGAGCAGATGATGCTCGCATGTTTCTCCTCCATTGGAGACCAGGGCGGCCCGCTTGATGGGTGCGCCGAACTGGGTGGAGTCTACATATACATATCTATTACAGTGCAAAACTGGGTGGGTTTAAGCGTGAGGGCCTTTGAGCCAGACCGTAGTCGCTGGCGGTAGGTCGTTTCCGCTTGTTTGGACCCCGTGGATGAGGAAGATACCGGCCTGCGCCAATGGGCTTGAGGAGTGCAAGATCTCGCCAAGCCCAGCAAAGCTGTAGTGGTTTCGGCCGAAGTTAGTCAGGCAATGCCATCCATTAGGGCGTGAGAAGTGGAGAACATTGGCATCGGTTGTCTTATGCCAGGTTAGCTCTTCATCAGTGACTAAACCTTTGCGGAGTGCGAGTGCTGTACGGAAGATCTCTAGTGGTGAATCTGCAACACCGCTTTCGGCTTCGACAGATTTTGCGGCAAACCAATTTGGTTGCGGTAAATGTGCACCACCTGTGCCAAATCCAAATGATGCTCCGCTTTTTGTCCACGGTAGTGGAACTCGACAACCATCGCGACCTTTATCAACTTTATGGTTGCGTAAATATTGTGGATCTTGAATTTGATCCTCTGGAATATCGAGAACTTCAAAGAGGCCGAGTTCTTCACCTTGATAAATATAGGTACAACCTGGAAGCGCCATAATCAACATAGATGCAGCGAGTGCGCTGCGAAGACCAAGCTCTTCATCAAGTGGATTGGTAGTACCGCCAGAATTCTTCCAACGAATGCGATCTACTGTAGTAAGCAGTCCGTAGTTTGTTGCCGGACGCATCTGGTCGTGGTTATTAAGACACCATGTTGATGACGAGCCCTGAGCTTTCGCTGCAGTTATTCCACGGTCAATGACTGTTTTGAATTCATGCGCGTTGAAATTGGCTTCCAGTAATTCAAAATTAAATGCCTGCCCAAGTTCATCGGGATTTGCATACAGAGCAAGACGATCTGCAGGGACATAAGCTTCAGCAACAGCTACCCGCGGTGGGTCATATTGGTTAAAAAGTTGGCGCCATTCCTTGTAAATTTCATGTACATCATCGCGATCGAAGAGAATATTTTCTCCTGGTTTGCGGTTATTAAGATCTGGGTATCGCTCTTGATCTTTAAGTGGTTCTGATAAATCTTTCTTGAGTGCGTGCGCCACATCGATGCGGAATCCATCTACTCCACGATCTGCCCAAAATTTAAGTGTTTTCAGAAAGTCTTCTTCGATTTCGCGGTTATCCCAGTTAAAGTCTGGTTGTTCTGGTGCAAAGAGGTGGCAGTACCACTGGTTGTGCTTTCCGCCTTGGGTTGATTCATGGCTCCACGCACTTGGCGCAAAGTGTGATGGCCAATTAGTTGGTGGCAGCTCACCATTTGCGCCCTTTCCTTCGCGGAAGATGTAACGATTGCGTGCAGCAGATCCTGGTTCTGCAGCAATCGCTTCCTTAAACCATTCATGAAGATTTGATGAGTGGTTAGGAACGATATCTACAAAGACGCGGATCCCAGCGCCATGAAGTTTTGAAAGCATCTCATCGAAATCTGCAAGGTCGCCAAGTTTTGGATCTACATCGCGGTAATCATCAACGTCATATCCACCGTCAGCGAGTGCTGATGGATAGAAGGGAGATAACCAGACAGCATCAACGTTTAAAGATGAGAGGTAATCGATCTTTGATGTAATGCCTTTAATGTCACCGAGTCCATCGCCGTTAGAATCTTTAAAAGAGCGCGGGTAGATCTGATAGATAACAGCTTGGCGCCACCAATTTTTATCGAGTGTGAGTGCCATTGCCCGCCGCCTTTAGCTATTGATATTTGCAGTTTTTTGCATATCCTGAGCGTATTGTGTCAGGAATAGTAGAGATTGCGAAGAGGGCTGGAGTATCTCCCGCCACGGTATCTCGCGCCTTACGCGGCCTTCATCATGTCAATGAGAAAACCCGGAAGAAGATTATTGATGCCGCTCAACACTTAGATTATCCAATCCGTCCAGATCTACTGCCGCGGGATGAGGGCTCTAGAACAAACACTATCGGCGTGATTGCACCATTTATCTCTCGTTGGTACTTCTCGCAAACACTAGCGGGAATTGAACAGGCGTTGCGCGAAGCTGGAATGGATCTTCTGCTCTATAACTTTGCGCAAGTCGATGCGCGTCAACGAGTCTTTCAGCAGAAGAAGTTGGTCGGAAAGGTTGATGGCCTCATTGTTATCTCGCTACCCCCGACAGAGAAAGAGTTTGAATCGATACTTAGCTTAGGAATACCGCTCGCCTTGGTCGGTGTTTCAGATCCTCGCTCTTCATCTGTCTCGGTCGATGATGTTGCTGGTGCAGTAGTTGCGACCGAGCATTTAGTTGAGATGGGCCATCGCAATATTGCGATTATGACAGGCCAGACAGAAGCAGCATTTAATTTCGCAGTTTCATCTCAAAGGCGGCAAGGGTTTATGAGTGTTCTAGAAAAGAACAATATCGAGTTTAATCCTCGATTCGAACTCATTGCAGACTTTGATAGTAAGACAGCTGAACTTGCGATGGATGAATTTTTAAGTCAGAAGAAATTGCCCACTGCGATTTTCTGCGAGTCTGATGAGATGGCATTTGGAGTGATTAAATCCTTAGGCAAGAAAGGGTTGCGGGTTCCTGAAGATATATCTGTGATTGGATATGACGACCATGACTTCTCGTCAATTGTGGGATTGACAACCATCGCACAACCCGCACAATTTCTAGGACAACTTGCGGCATCAATGATTGTGGCAAAGATTGAGAAGCCTGATAGCAGTACATCCCAAATGAATGTTCCAACATCACTTGTTGTCCGTAAATCGGTGGCTAACTTACATAAACTTAAGTAGTTGTCCTTACTTAACCGCACCTTGTGAAATGCCTGCAATAAACTGCTTTTGCAGCACTAAGTAGAAGATAACGATTGGGATCACCGCGAGCACAAGTCCAGCCATCGCCTGTCCGTATTCAATCGAATATTGACCGTAGAAGAGGTAGGTAGAAAGTGGAAGAGTTTGCGACTCCTGTGTAAGTACCAGACGCGGAAGAAGGAAGTCATTCCAAATCCACAACGCATTAATGATTGCGACGGTGGCTGTGATTGGTCGCATCATTGGGAAGATGATTCTCCAGAAAGCCACCATATCGGAGGCTCCATCAATTGAAGCAGCCTCATCGATTTCAGTGGGGATGTTGGTGATAAAGCCGTGATACAAGAATGTAGATAGCGCTACACCGAAGCCGATATAGAAGAAGATCAACGCAGCACGGTTGTTCCAAGAAACGATAGGGGCGAAACGTGCCATGAATGGAATCATGAGAGCCTGGAAAGGCACAATCATTGATGTTACTAGTATTAGGAATATGTACTTAGATGGTTTTGATTTGGTACGCGCTAAGTAATATGCCAACATTGATGAGAAGACGATAAGTAAAGAAACGCTCAAGACAGTGATGATGATTGAGTTTGTGAGCGAACGGAAGAAATTCATCTTGGTAAGCGCCTGCTGGAAGTTATCCCAGGAAATAGCCGACGGTATTGAGAGTGGGTTTGCCAGAATTTCTGGCTTTAACTTGAGGGAGTTTACAAAAACTAAGAGGAATGGGATTACATAGGCAAAGGCTAAGATCGCCCCGACCGCAAAAGTGATGCGTTTAGCCAAGCGTGCGCGGGTACTCATCGCTGCACCTCATATCTCTTAGAGATGGTGACTTGGACCAGAGCGGCAACCGCAACCATTAAGAACATTATGACTGCCTTAGATTGTCCGGTGCCAAAGTTTCCGTTGCCGAATGCATCTTGGAAGATATGCATAGAGATCAGCTCGGTAGTGCGGAATGGTCCGCCGCCCGTCAACGCGACGTTGACGTCGTAGGCCATGAACCCGCCGCGAAGGGTTAAGAAGAGGGCGATCGTGAAAGCCTGCGCCATCAATGGAATTTTGATGGCAAGTAGGGTGCGAAGCGGTGAGGCGCCATCAATTTGTGAAGCTTCAAGTACATCGTTTTCAATCGAAACGAGGCCGGTGATGTAGACAATCATCATGTAACCCGAGGATTGCCATACTGTCACGATAATAAGCGCCCAAAATGCCTTATTGGTGTCCTGCAACCAGGACTCTTTGAAGAGCTCCCAATCATATTTATTGGCAAGAGATACGAGCGCGCTATTAAAAATAAACTGCCAGATCACACCGAGGACTACGCCGCCGATGAGGTTTGGAACAAAGAAAAATGTGCGCAGAATATTTCGGCTGCGTAGCTTGGAGGTGACGATAAGCGCTAATCCAAAGGCAACCGCATTTACTGCGATGAGTGAAACTACAACAAAGAGTGATGTAAATCGAAGAGTGGACCAGAATGTTGGGTCTTGGAATGATTTTGTGTAATTAGAAATTCCTACAAACTTATTAGCTTCAAATCCATCCCAGTCTGTAAAGGTGTAATAAAAACCATTTGCGAAGGGGACGATCAGAACGACCGTAAATATTGAAAGAGGTATGGCAGCGAATTTAAAGAACTTCTTCGTTGCTCTTACAGATGGCACTTGATCTCCTTCAATTGTGTTTCCTGTGCAAATCTCTTTTTAAGAAAAATCATCCTGAGGCGAGTTGCCTCGCCTCAGGATGATTCTATTTACTTTCTTTTTGACTTGAAAGTGGTTCTGCGAAATTACTTCGCATCTCCACGCCAAGTCTTTACTGAGCCCTTCCATGCAGCTTCAATTGCATCTGCAAGGTCAGCAGAGCTGATCTTGTCAGTGAAGTACTGCTGCATAGATACCTTTCCAACTGTCTCTTGGAGACCTGCTGGGTAGTAGGTGTTGATCCACTCAAGTGTCTTACCTGCTCCAACATATGCTGCGATTTCGCGTGCCATGTTTGTAGCTGGCTGAACCTTGAAGCCACTGTAGACAGGGATGAAGCCCATGCCACCCTTTGTTGAAGGGTTAGCAACGAACTTCTGTCCTGCTGGTGATGTGTAGAGCCATGTAAGGAAGTCGATAGCTCCATCGCGCTCTGCCTTTGTAGACTGCTTTGC
>WLPB01000024.1 GCA_009698975.1 Actinomycetota bacterium
CTCTCCATCGGAATTGTCGGCCTTCCCAATGTCGGAAAATCGACCCTCTTTAACGCGCTGACAAAGAACAATGTATTGGCCGCTAACTACCCCTTCGCCACCATCGAACCCAACATTGGCGTCGTCGGTGTACCCGATGCGCGTTTGGCCCAGCTGGCCACGATCTTCTCATCCGAAAAGCTTCTCCCTGCGGCGCTCTCATTTGTTGATATCGCTGGCATCGTGAAGGGCGCATCTGAAGGTGCCGGCCTTGGCAATAAGTTCTTGGCAAATATCCGCGAAACCGATGCAATCTGTCAGGTAATCCGCGTCTTTACCGATGGCGATGTTGTCCACGTTGATGGTCGCGTTGATCCGTCCAGTGATATCGAGACCATTAACACCGAACTCGCGCTCGCAGATTTACAGACAATTGAAAAAGCTATCCCGCGTCTCGAAAAAGAGTCACGCACTGATAAGTCAAAGACAGCTGTATTGGCAGCAGTTAAAGAGGCTGAGGCTCATTTGCAATCAGGTAAGCCCCTTTCGACGTCAAAGGTAGAGCTTGGACTCATTCACGAACTTCACTTGCTCACTGCAAAGCCATTCCTTTATGTATTCAACGTTGATGCTGCAGAACTCGGTGATGCTGAACTTCGCGCGAAGCTATCCGCACTTGTTGCACCTGCGGAGGCAATCTTCCTTGATGCAAAGACTGAGGCAGAACTTGCCGAACTCAGCGATGAAGATGCAATGGAGCTTCTAGAAGCGGTTGGAATGAGCGAACCAGGCCTTGCAACACTAGCCCGCGTTGGCTTTGACACTCTTGGCTTGCAAACGTATTTAACTGCCGGTCCAAAAGAGGCACGTGCCTGGACAATTCATAAGGGCGATACCGCGCCAATGGCTGCTGGAGTTATTCACACTGATTTTCAAAAGGGATTTATCAAAGCCGAGATTGTTTCATTCGATGATTTGATGGCAGCCGGATCTATGGCTGATGCAAAGTCTGCTGGCAAGGTGCGTATGGAGGGTAAGGATTACATCATGAATGACGGCGATGTAGTCGAATTCCGCTTTAACGTTTAATTGCTTCTGGCTTCGCTGATTTGAATGACGTTGCCTTCAGGATCAATGCAGTCCAAATATGAAACTTCGCCATAAGTCTTTACTTCTCCGGTGATGCGGATTTCTTGTGAAGCTGTACGCGCTGTTGCAGCTTCGATGCTAACCACAGTAAAGACAGGCTTAATCGCGACCTCTTCCTGAACCGGCACCAGCGAGCCAGGCTGTACTCGAAATTGCTCGGGCAACAAGTGAAGCAGCACCGAGTTCCTCTCGTTGCCTACCTCGCAGAACTCTTCGCTCTCATTTTTAATGGGAGCATCAAGCAAGGCTGAGTAGAAGTTAGCTTGTCGATTGATATCCGAAACCCAAAGAACGATGGTAGTCATGGATAAATCATAAATTACGATTGACCCTCTAGCCAAGGAGTCATCAAATGCCCAAACTCTATTCAGTCGAACGTGAATACCCGGTTCCAATTTCAGCGTTGTGGGATGCATGGATGAACCCTGATGCACTCTCTGCTTGGTATAGCCCAACTGATCTCTCTGTTCTTGCAGGTTCTGTCGTATCTGAAAATAAAATTGGCGGCTGGTGGACTGTAGGTGTTGATGTTACTAAGTACGGATTCAAGGCATATTTTTGGGGCACATACTCAGAACTTGAACTGAACAAGAAGATAGTCCACTCAATGAATTATTCGCAGGATGCTGAAGAGTTTGCAGCTCGAGTAGTTACTGCCGATGCTCATACAATTGAAATTGATTTTGATGACCGCGGTGATTCATCATGGGTTCGTTTTACTCAATTTGGGGAACTTCCAGCTGATCAAGCAGAAGGGGCCAAGACAGGGATGGAGAGCTACTTCGATAATCTGGGGATCTATATATCTCGCTGATATCGACTGATTTATGAGTGAATTCAATGAGATTGAGCTCCTCGCTGCGCTGATAGACTGGGCGCCTGCACTTCGCACGTAAGTGCCCTTATTTATGGAGTTTCTCTTCAATGGCAAAGACCCAAGCACACCTTAAAGACCTGCCTGTAAAGACCCGCGACAGCATCCGTAACGTCGCGATCATCGCCCACGTTGACCATGGAAAGACAACCTTGGTTGATGCGATGTTGTGGCAGTCAGGTGCTTTTGCTGCTTACAAGAAGCAGGACGAGGGTCAAGACCGCATGATGGACTCGATGGACCTCGAGCGCGAAAAGGGAATTACCATCCTTGCCAAGAACACCGCTGTTCGCCGTGGCGATCAGATTATTAACATTATTGATACACCAGGTCACGCCGACTTCGGTGGCGAGGTAGAGCGCGGACTCGAGATGGTTGACGGCGTTATTTTGCTCGTTGATGCATCAGAAGGACCGCTGCCACAGACTCGTTTCGTACTACGCAAAGCACTTCAGAAGAATCTGCCAGTTATTTTGCTCATCAACAAAGTTGACCGCCCTGACTCGCGTATTGCAGAAGTTGTTGATGAAGCTTACGAACTCTTCTTAGATCTCGACGCAAGCGAAGAGCAGATTGATTTCCCTATTGTCTATGCATCTGCAAAAAATGGCCGTGCATCAATGACCCGTCCAGCAGATGGTGGATTGCCAGAGGAAGAGAACCTTGATGTCTTGTTCCAGGTTATCAACGACACTGTTCCGGCACCTGTGTATCACGAAGGTGCACCGCTACAAGCACACGTCACAAACCTTGACTCTTCACCATTCCTTGGTCGCCTCGCCCTCCTTCGTGTTCACGAAGGAACAATTAAAAAAGGCCAGAGCGTCATGTGGATGAAGACAGATGGCACACAAGAGCGAGTAAAGATTTCTGAGCTCTTGATTACCGAAGCGCTAGAACGTGTACCTGCACTCGAAGCTGGACCTGGTGACATTGTTGCTATTGCAGGTATCGAAACAATTACATTAGGTGAGACTCTTGCAGATCTCGAGAACCCACATGCACTTCCATTGATCAAGGTTGATGAGCCATCAATCTCGATGACAATTGGTATCAACACCTCTCCACTCGCTGGAAAGTCAGGCAAGTTGCTGACCGCTCGCCAGGTCAAGGATCGCCTTGATAAGGAGCTCGTTGGTAACGTTTCGCTTCGAATTCTCAATACTGAGCGCCCAGATGCATGGGAAGTTCAGGGTCGCGGCGAGCTACAGCTCGCTGTTCTCGTTGAAATCATGAAGCGCGAAGGTTTCGAACTTACTGTTGGTAAGCCACAGGTTGTGACAAAGACAATCGACGGCAAGTTACACGAGCCAATGGAGCGTTTAACTATTGATGCACCTGAGGATTACCTCGGTGTTCTCACACAATTGATGGCACTTCGCAAGGGTCGCATGGAACAAATGGTTAACCATGGCACCGGTTGGATTCGCCTCGAGTACAAGGTTCCATCACGTGGTCTTATTGGTTTCCGTACCGAGTTCTTAACAGAAACTCGCGGAACAGGTTTACTTCACCACGTATTTGATTCATACGAGCCATGGTTCGGAGAACTTCGCACACGTGGAACAGGTTCACTTGTTTCAGATCGCATGGGTGTGGTTACTTCATACGCGCTTACAGGTGTTCAAGAGCGCGGATCAATCTTCGTCGAACCAGGCGATGAGGTTTACGAGGGCATGGTTATCGGCGAGAACTCACGTTCTGATGATATGGATGTTAACTGTGTTCGTGAGAAGCAGCTGACCAATATGCGTGCTTCAGGTACAGATAACTCTGAGAAGTTGATTCCACCTAAGAAGCTCAATATGGAAGGTGCTCTCGAATTCTGTCGCGAAGACGAGTGCGTAGAAGTAACACCTGCAGTTGTTCGTATCCGCAAGGTTGTTCTTGATGGTTCAGAACGTGCTCGTGCTACATCACGCGCAAAGAAGAGCAACCAGTCTTAATCTGCAGATGAAGAAGTTCGCAGTACTTCTAGCGGCGCTATTAATGGTGCCGGTTTATGCGAACGCTCATGCAGGTGTAGTGGCAACTAGTCCTTCAACTAATCAAGTTGTGACAGTTATGCCGAGCGAAATCTCGGTCACATTCTCGGAAGAACTTTTGGTGATCTCTGATAAGGAAATCAACACTCTTACCGTTACTGCCCCGGATGGCTCTCTTCTGAAGAATCTAAAGAGCCGAGTTGAAGGCCCTACTCTTATTGCCGCGGTTCCAGCTCTTGATCCAGCCCCAGATTCAGCTCTTGATAATGAATATCCTTCTGGTCTATACACCGTTGATTATCGAGTCGTATCAGCAGATGGCCACGAAGTAACCGATTCATATACCTTTTCACTCAATGCACCGATGCTTCTCGCCACCGAGAGCCCCGCTAATGAGGGCGGGAATGGAGTCCTTCCTCTGCCGATCCTTATTGCAATCCTCACAGTGCTCGTAGCAGGTGGGTTACTTCTTATTCGCCTTCGCAAGAGGTGAGCTGCCCTCGAATTGTCACCCGTATAGGGTTGAATTCGTTCTGTGAGTAAACCAACGGCGCACCAATCTCTTCGCCTCGTGGCTAACCCGATTATTCGCCCTACTTATACTTTTGATGAGCAGCAACAAGCTGCAATAGCTCATCGCGGATCACCGCTTCTCGTATTCGGTGCAACCGGTACTGGCAAAACAACAACACTGATCGAAGCAGCAATTGATCGAATCAAAACCGGCTCCGACCCTGAATCTATTTTGATTCTCGCCTTTGGTCGCGAACGGGCCTCTGAAATTCGCGATGCAATAGTTATCGCCTCCAACGGCACTGTACAAGAACCTGTAGCCCGAACATTCCATGCCTTTGCATTTTCAATTCTTTCAATGCGGAGTGGTGACACTTTTCGCGAAACTGTTTTGATTTCAGGCGCCGAACAAGAATCATTTATCGCCTCTCTGCTGCGTGGAAATATCGATGATGGCGTTGATTGGTGGCCAGCAGATCTTCGAGCCACTAACAATCCGGCCGATGAGATCACCAGCCAGATGATGGGTGAACCATTGCTGACACAAGGCTTTGTCCGCGAACTCCGTGACTTAATGATGCGCGCAACCGAACGTGGTCTTACACCTAATGAATTAGCAGGTATGGGGCAGCGATTACAAGAACGCTATTGGCCAGCGGTCGCAAAGTTCTGGGATTCATATCTTAATATCTCTGCAACATCAGATACTGGTGCAGCTGATTCGAAGATGCGTATTGACCCAGCTGAGATTATCAATGCAGCTATTGCTCATCTCAAGAGCAATCCTGATTTGCTAGCCACACTCCGCCAGCGCTTTAGAACAATCATGGTCGACGAATTCCACGAGAGCGATCCTGCTCAGCGGCGATTACTCGAACTTTTGCACTGTGAAGATATGGTGATAATCCTCGATCCTGCCTGCGCAGTTGGGAGATTCCGTGGATCTGACCCCGATGGATCTATCGAATATTGCGTCAGAGTCTTCGGAGATGGCGCGAAGAAAATTACCCTGACGACTAACCATCGTGGTAACCCTAACAAGTATGTAGTGCAGCTCTCCTCCGAAAACGAGGAAGCCCAATACATTGCTTATCAATGTAAGCGCGCACATTTGATCGAAGGAATTGCATATTCAGATATGGCAATCATTCTTCGCTCACATAACACCACTGCAACAGCTATTCGTCGAGCGCTAGGCCAATCTGCAATTCCGGTTGCCGGTGATCGGGAAGCGCTCTCCTCCAACGCCGCCCTTGCGCCATTTCTTTTACTCGCTCGAATTGCAGCAGGTAGCGAGAGGCTCACACTAGATGTTGCCGAACGTTTACTCACTGCAGAATTTGGTGGGGCTTCAACAATTTCCATGCGTCGCATTCGCACTGCACTGCTCAAAGCGCGCGATGAAAGCGTTGACACTCGTTCTGGTTCACAGATGATTCAGGACGCCATTGATAAGGGAGAAATTCCTCAGAACGAAAATTTCGAGAGTGGCACTGAACTTCTTCGGGTACACCAACTTCTTTTGGCAGCTCGAACAGCGCTGCGAAAGAAGAACGCCACCATCCACGATTTACTCTGGGCAATCTGGTCAAACGCTGAAAATAGCGACGGCATAAAGATTGCAGATGTATGGCAGGCAGCCGCTTTACGCGGAGGGTCACGTGGAGCCGCCGCCGATAGAGATCTCGATGCGATGGTTGCGCTCTTTGACTCGGCAGCACGTCATATTGATCGCATGCCAGGTGCGCATCCAAGAAGTTTCTTATCTGAAATTGCCCAAGAAAGCATTGTCACTGACCTTATTACTGCAAAAGGTATTCGCCCTGATGTCGTCAATTTACTGACTGTTCATTCGGTAAAGGGACTTCAATATAAGCGAGTCTTTGTCGCTGGAGTTCAAGAAGGAATCTGGCCAAACCTCAAAGAGCGAAGCACTCTGTTAGGTGCGGAGCGATTGGTAGAACGAGAACGACATGGCGAGGAACAATCTGTCGCAGCTTTAACAAAGATGACAGCAGATTCACTGTCAGAAGATGAAAAACGTCTCTTTCATGTGGCCACGACTCGTGCCACGCAAGAGCTACATCTGAGCGCAATCAGCCGTGAAGAGGATTCTCCTTCTCAATACTTCCTCGATGCCACTGATGATCCCAATTACACGCACCGGACATTCGATGATGTCAGACCATTGACGGCAAGTGCGTTGGTGGCATCTCTACGCAGATCGCTATCGACTTCCCAAGCAGATCAGGCAGCAGCGCTACTTTCAACGCTTGCTCAAGCAGATATTGCTATTGCAGATCCACACCAATGGCTGGGATCACAGACCTCTACAACTGATTCCTTGCTCTTTCATGAAGATGAATTAGTTCCGATATCACCATCTGCCGCCGAATCCTTTGAACAATGCGGCCTTAAGTGGTTACTCGAGCGCAATGGTGGCAGCAATGGTGACTCTGTCGCGCAATTGCTCGGCTCGGTTATCCACGAATATGCGCGGCTCAAGGTTGAGGGTGCTGATATGAGCGATGAAGCGTTGCAACAATCACTCAACGATGCCTGGCCGCTCATTAGTGAATCATCGGGGTGGATTAGCAAAACCCAACTCGCGCGCGCCTCAAAGATGCTTGAAAGATTTGCGCAATATCACCGTGAGAATCCAAATGTAGTTGAAGGCGTCGAATTAGAGTTCAACTTCACGGTAGGACGCGCAAAAGTTCGAGGGAGCGTTGATCGTCTTGAAGTTGATAGTGACGGTAAGTACTTTGTCGTTGACTTTAAAACTGGTGAAGCAACTGGATATAAAGAAGCACGGGAGAATATTCAACTTGCGTGTTATCAGATGGCGGTGATTCTCAACGCCTTCAATAAGAAGTTCGATAATCCCGAAGTTTCCGGATCGCACCTTGTCTTCTTAGGTCATGGGACTAAGGAGATTGCTACTCGCGAGCGTGCCCCAATTATTATCGAAGATATTTCAGCGCACCTTGAATCAGTGGCAGAGAAGATGTCAAGCACCACATTTATTGCCCGTAAGAACGAGTACTGCGGTAGTTGTCCCGTGCGCCCGTCATGCCCGCTTCATCTTGAGGGAAGGACGGTCATCGGATGATAAAAGAAATTTACACTCCAGATGATGTAGCGAACTTCATCAAGAGCGTTGACCCAGATTTTTACTCACCAAGTGAGCCACAGTCACGCATTATCTCAGCGCTCACCAACCCGCTTGAACCAGCTGTAGTGATTGCAGGTGCTGGTTCTGGAAAGACAGAGACTATGGCTGCGCGCGTGGTCTATCTCGTCGCAAATCAGATAATAAAACCGAATGAAGTTCTAGGACTTACATTTACTCGTAAGGCTGCAGGAGAACTCAATGTTCGTATTCGCAAACGCCTCAAGCAATTACATAAAGGAATGAAAGCTGCCGGACTCAACCCTGGGTTTGATCACTTTGATACATCTGTGACCACATATCACTCGTATGCTGGCCGAATTCTCTCTGAACATGCAATTCGCCTCGGCATTGATGCTGATTCACAGCCGATGGGAGAGGCCGCTCTCTGGATTTTAGCCAACCGGATTGTTCAAAATTGGGATGCCGAAGGATTCGCCTACGAAGGTGCCGTCAACACAGTTGTCAGTGATTTAATGGGGCTTACTTCGCAAGCACTTGAGCATCAAGTGTCGGGTGCAGCCATCATTGCCGAAGATGAGAAATTTCTTGAGACTCTTGCGCGAATGGATGGCAAGAGCAATAAGGGAGTTCGTACCGCAGCGCGCACATCTCAACAACGTATTGCACTCGTTGCGATGATGGAGCACTTTCTTCAAGAACGACGAAAGAGCGGGCAACTATCCTTTGATGATCAGATATCAATCGCGGCAACAATTGCTCAGAAATTTCCTGACGTGGGACTACTAGAGCGAACTAAGTACCCCGTCGTATTATTGGATGAATATCAAGACACTTCTCATTCGCAGGTACGGCTCTTATCAACTCTCTTTGGTGGTGGCCATGCAGTCACCGCAGTCGGTGATCCCTGCCAATCAATTTATACTTGGCGAGGTGCGGCAGCAGGAACAATCGGCGCCTTTAACAAGTACTTTCCTAAAGCACCTGATTCACAGGGGGCGGAGCAGTTTAATCTTCTTGAGACCTATCGAAATGATATTGCGATTCTCGATGTAGCTAATCTCATCTCAGATGAGGTTCGCCAGAATGACTCCATAAAAGTGGAACCACTTACTGCTCGAACAAACGCTGGCCCGGGGGATTTAGTTTGCGGTATCTTCGAAAATCTCGAAGCAGAGGCACAAGCAATTGTTGAATACTTTCTGCCTCTTTGGGGCGCAGAAGGAGTAAAGACAAGTAAGGAATCCTTTGCAGTATTAGTGCGTAAGAAATCACAGATTCCAATTATTCAGACAGCACTTACTGCAGCAGGTATTCGGTCCGAGGTGCTAGGACTTGGTGGCCTCATCCATGTTCCAGAGATTGCAGATCTCGTTGCTCTCCTAAAAGTTCTAGCATCGCCTGATGCGGGTGGATCGTTGATGCGTCATCTGACAGGACCGCGTATTAATCTCGGCGCGCGTGATATCGCAGCGCTTGGTCGCTTCTCTTCATCTCGAGCGCGCGCAGAATCAACAGATAACCGTTCTATCGTCGCAAATATCATTGCCGGTAATCCACTAGCAGCAGATAATGACGATCAATTCTCAGGTTCCCTTATTGATGCACTCGATGAAATCGAGAGCGCTGAGAGAGGTCAATTCTCTGCTGCCGGATATTCACGATTATTGCAATTCTCACACGAGTTGCGTCGACTTCGCACTCGAGCATCAGGAGAGATCACCGATCTCATTCTCGAACTCGAGCGATATCTACACCTTGATTCTGAAGTTGCCTTACGCGAAGAAGGAATTCATGGGCGTAGGCATTTAGATCGTTTCTTAGATGAAGCAAGCAAATTTGCGCGCTCTGGTGGCTCTCTGATCAACTTCCTTAACTGGCTCGATGTTGCCAGCAAGCAAGAAGGTGGCCTCAAAGCTGGTGCACCAGAGGTAGATAAGAGCGTCGTTCAAATCCTCACGATTCATATGGCTAAAGGCGCTGAATGGGATGTTGTCGCAATCCCCGGAATGACCGAAGGCACCTTCCCTTCCGATGGTGCACGCAGCCCCGAAAACTGGACTACCAACGAACGCTTTATTCCATTTGCACTTCGTGGTGATTGTGATGTGCTCCCACATCTGGATTTAAGCCAAGTGTCACTGAATGCTCGTGCAACAGAAGCGCTCAAGGATTATGGCGAAGCATGTATTGAGTATCGCCGCGGTGAAGAGATTCGACTTGGTTATGTAGCAGTTACTCGTGCAAAGAAGCACCTCTTCTGTTCCGCATCCTATTGGGGAACTGGTGTTAATCCGCTTGAGCCATCCTCGCTCTACCGAAAAGTTGAAGAGATTGCTCGCGCACAAGGTCGAGTATTAGATGAGTCGATCCGCCCCGAAGATGGAGCTCGTAATCC